>NZ_JBFRQW010000050.1:0-24725 GCF_041472735.1 Vibrio sp. 10N.261.46.E11 | reverse complement strand
CTCGTATCTCGTATCTCGTATCTTTATAGCGCTTTTTGGGTAAAAAACTGTTTGTCTTCCCAGCGAAGAATAGTCAAATCTCCTCCCCACACACATCCTGTATCGAGTCCAATCACGTCTTTTCCGTTATAGCCTTCAAGCGCAGCCCAGTGCCCAAAAACAACGCTTTTATCTAGCTTTATGCGTTGTGGAAAGTCAAACCAAGGTACTAACGGCTCAGTGGTAATTTCGTTAGGTGGCAGTTTACAGGCCATGTCGAGTCGACCATCCGTAAAACAGAATCGCATTCGAGTGAAACTGTTGATCGCATAGCGATAGCGCTCAATCCCTTCTAAATCTTTATGCCATAAATCAGGCGTATTGCTGTACATATTCTCGATAAGCCACTGCCAACGGTCCGATTTCAGTAATGACGTTATCTCTCGATTCTCTGTACGTGCTTGTTCCAAGTTCCATTGAGGAGAGATGCCTGCATGTGTCATGACAAACTCAGGGTGTTCTTGCATCAAGGGTTGTTGTCTTAACCATTCCAGCAATTGGTCACGGTCTTCAGCGTCAAGAATTGGTTGAGTCTTGTCTTTTGGTTTGGCTGAAAAGAGGCCTAAGGATACCGCAAGTAGATGTAAATCATGGTTACCTAATACCACCTTCGCTGCGTCACCAAGGCTGCGAATAAAGCGTAGTGTCTCCAATGACTTAGGACCTCGAGCGACCAAATCACCAGCGACCCATAAGGCATCTTGTTGTTTATCAAAGTTGATGGTTTCAAGCAGTAATTGAAGTTCGTCGAAGCACCCTTGGATGTCTCCGACAATATAATTCGACACAGCATTTTCCTGTAAGTGGTAGAGATGTGTACTAGTTAAGAATATTGGGGATAGCCAGTCTAAATGGGTCGACTTCTGTTATGAAATCAATGCCTTTATGATCGGCCATCACATAGTGACCTTGCATAACACCCACAGGGGTTTCGATGACGGTACCGCTGGTGTAGGTGTATTCGTCATTGGCTTCAATCACTGGCTGTTGTCCAACCACGCCATCACCTTCTATGGTGAGTTGCTTACCGTTGGAATCGGTAATCAGCCAGCGGCGAGACATGAGTTGCACCGTTGTTTTGCTGAGGTTTTTGATGGTAATGATATAAGCGAAAACGTAGCGACTCTTAGATGGTTCAGATTGTTCTTCAATATATTTAGAATGAACCTGGCATTTGATACAAGGCGTAGATATATCCATATTCGCACCTTTTGTTGTTGGTATGCTTTAAGTATTACATAAAAAATAGGCTCCTCACCGAAGTGTAGGAGCCTTTTTCGATTATTTGTCAGCGTTGTGACTGTCGTGCAACCAGTTCGCCATATCGACAAACTGTTCGAGCGTCAGGTTCTCAGGGCGCATGCCAGGGTTTACACCTAGCTCTTCAAGCACTTCTTTATCGATCAAGCTCTTGTAGCAGTTACGAACCGTTTTACGGCGTTGGTTAAAGCCTTCACGGCAAACACGATCTAACCATTTTAGATCTTTTGCTGGGTAAGGTAACACTTCGTATGGTTGCAGACGTACAACTGCTGAATCTACTTTCGGTGGTGGAACGAAAGCCGTTGGTGGCACTTCCAGTACAGGTGTTACCTTGCAGTAGTATTGAGCCATAACCGTTAGGCGGCCGTAAGCCTTAGTACCAGGACCAGCGGCTAATCGGTTAACCACTTCTTTTTGAAGCATAAAGTGCATGTCTTGTACGTCTTTATGGAACTCAAAAAGGTGGAACATCAATGGTGTAGAGATGTTGTATGGCAAGTTACCGAAGATACGTAGCTTGTTGTTTGGCTTAACAAGTTGTTCGAAATCGAACTTCATTGCATCGCCTTCATAAATTGTTAACTTTTCAGCAAGATCAGGGTGATTACGCAGACGTTCAGCAAGATCTCTATCTAATTCAATCACTGTTAACTTGTCGACAAGTTTGCCAACAGGCTCAGTAATTGCGCCAAGACCAGGACCAATTTCTACTAAATTCTGACCTGGTAGTGGATTAATACTCGATACGATTCCATCAATAATGTATGGATCGTTAAGGAAGTTTTGACCAAAACGTTTACGCGCTTTGTGCCCTAAGTGGACATCATTTCTCATTGTTTTTTCTCAACTAATTCAATGGCGTGCGTGAGCGCTGTTCTAAAGCTCCCTGTATCGGCTTGGCCTTTCCCTGCCAAGTCTAAGGCGGTACCGTGATCGACTGATGTGCGAATAAACGGTAAGCCAAGCGTGATGTTCACTGAGCGACCAAACCCTTTGTATTTCAATACCGGGAGTACTTGGTCGTGATACATACCTAAAACAGCATCTGCATCTTGCAAATATTTTTCATTAAAGATGGTGTCTGCTGGCAATGGGCCAACTAAATTAATACCATCTTTGTGGCGAATTTTTTCTAGCGTAGGGGTGATGGTTTCTATCTCTTCACGACCCAAACAACCATCTTCACCCGCATGTGGGTTCAATCCACACACGTAGATAGTTGGTTTCTCTATAGCAAATTTTTCGACCAAATCTTTATGCAGAATAGCAATGATTTGCTTTAATCTGTCTTCGGTCACTGCTTGAGATACATAAGCTAGCGGGATGTGCGTTGTTACTAGAGCAACACGCAGCCCTTCTGTTGCCAACATCATCACGACAAGTGGAGTATTGGACTTCTCTGCAAAGAACTCGGTATGGCCACTAAAAGCAACGCCAGCTCGGTTAATTACACCCTTGTGAACAGGGCCGGTGACAATAGCATCAAATTCATCATTCATACAGCCAATTGCTGCGGTTTCTAAAGTATTTAATACGTAATGACCGTTAGCCTCGTTGAGTTGGCCTGCAACTGCTGTTTCAGCTAGTGGAACGTGTTTCACAACCAATGTTCCAGAGCGTTGAGGTTGCTTGGGCGCGGTTGAATCGTAATCCAACAGCTCAACCTCAATCCCTAACATTTCAGCTCGCTCTGCTAATAGGCTTTTATCCGCACAAACCACGAGCTGATGTGGCCAGCTTTCTTGGGATAGAGCTAGAGTTAAATCTGGCCCAATTCCTGCTGGTTCACCTGCCGTAATGACAAGGCGTTTAGTTGTCATCTTGGTCGTCCTCGACCACTTCAACAAAGGCGCTAGCTCTTACTTCTTGCAGCCAAGCACCGACTTCTTCGTTGAACTTACGGTTAAATAGAATTTGATAAGCTTTGTTTTTCAATGCTGAATCGGTACGGTCGACTTCGCGACGGTCTAGTACTTCAACAATATGCCAACCGTGCACGGTTTTGAATGGCGCACTGATCTTACCTTCAGGTAGCGTTTCTACTTGGTGTTTGAACTCAGGAACGTATAAATCTGGAGTTTGGTAGCCTAACTCACCATCTTGTACTGCTGAACCTGGATCTTGGCTGTATTGCTGTGCAAGATCACCAAAGCTCGCTTCACCTGCGTTTACACGACGAGTGATTTCTTCAAGCTGCTCTTTCGCACCGTCATCACTCAAGATAACCGTTGGCTTAATCAAAATATGACGTGCATTAACTTCGGTAACTGCAACGGTTTCCAAACCTTTTACGTCTTCAATTTTTAGAATATGGAAGCCAACACCACTTCGGAAAGGACCGATGATGCTGCCTTTATTCTGCATTTTGATTTGGTCTGCAAAAATCGTAGGCATCTCTTCTTTACGCATCCAACCCCAATCACCACCTTGCAGTGCTTTAGGGCCTTTTGAGTAAGTATATGCCATGGTGCTAAAGTCTTTGCCGTTGTTTAGCTCTTTCACTAAATCAGTCGCTTGTGCTTCTAATTCTTCTTTGGTTTGGTCGTCATTAAAACGCAGTTGAATGTGGCCGATTTTGTATTGAACTGTCGCATTAGTCTCTTGAGCTAATATATCCGCTAGGTTATCGACCTCTGCTGGAAGAATGTTTATACGGCGACGAACTAAGGCATTACGTGCTTCACTGGCTGCAATTTCTTTTCTTACTTGCTCGCGAAATGCATTGTAGCTTAGTCCTTCTTCTGCAACCGATGCAGTAAGTTGTTGAACTGTTTGGTTGTTATCTTTCGCAATGCCTTCAATCGCTTGATCAAGTCGAGCATCATCAATTCGAACCCCAATACGTTCCGCTTCTTGAGTCTGAATTGTATCGATGATCAGCTTTTCTAGAACTTGCTCATTCAGTACATCTTGTGATGGTAATGTTTGTCCGCTTTTCTTCGCGTTTGCGCGCAGTGTTTTCATTGAAGTATCAATGTCACTTTGTAAGATCACGCCTTCGTTGACGATCACTTTTACACTATCGAGTTCAACCGGTGCTGCATAGCTTATTGAGACAGTACAAGCCGCTGCGATAGCAATTAATGTGCGTTTCCACAATGTCATGTGTAATCCTTGATATCTACTGATGTTTTGTCAGTAAAGAAAATTAGTTGTTTAAGAAGAATGGGCGACCATAGCTGAGTGCGTTATTTGAGCTCGTTTCACTTACTTCGCTTGAATCAGAGCCTATATTGGTACCAAATCCAACAATGCCGAAGTTAAAGCCAAAGTTTTTCTCGTAAACTGGCGTTGCGTTCGATGTGTTGATGTAATCACCTTCCCATCTTCGCAATTGGTTACTGTAGGTGAAGCCGATATACCAACAATCTGACTTGTAATTGAGTTTCGCTAACCACTCAAGGTTCTCTTCGGTCGTTAAATCATAGAAATACTGGGCGCTGGCATTCCACTTACGCGAAATCTGGTAGGCTCCTAGTAATCCTGCTTGAGATATACCATCTTTAGTAATCGATCCAACATTAAAATCAACAGTGTCTTCGATATACTCTTTGGTTACGTAGCGGTAGTTGGTTTGGATATAACCACCAGAAAAACGGTACTCAATGGTGCTGTTAGCTAGTTGCATCGCTGACGTGTCGATATCGTACTGTACACCGCCATGATAAAATAGATAGTCGTCATAGTTAAAGTCGACCTCTACTGCCCAAGACGAGTAGTTCGAATTCTTATTTTTAGTATCGAGTTGTAAATTTTGTTTCGTGTCTTTGTCGATATAGAAGATCTGTCCAAAAGACACATTGAGACGCTCTTTATATTCATCATCAAAGAAACGAGATGATGCACCATAGCTGACTTGGTTAGCTGCAGCGATATGGTCTACACCACTGTACTTACGGCTTCTAAACAGGCCATAGTAATCAGTCTGCAGAAGTGTCGTATCGTAAAGGCCGATGTTGTCTTGATCTTCTTTTGGTACGTACAAGTATTGAACTTGGGGCTCTAAAGTTTGAGTGTAGTCGCCAATGACCTTGGTACCTCTCTCTAAAACGATGCCTGCATGGCTTCGAAATTCAGGTATTACACGGGATACTTTCTCTTCAAGGCCGTAATTGGGGTTTGTTTTTTTTGTTCCCGTTGTCGTATCTACACCATCAAGATCTTGTTGGTAGTAAGTCCCAAGCAATCGGGCTTCTGTGGTCCAAGTACCCCAAGTGTTGCCTACTGGAATTGTAATTCCCGGCTCAACGTGAATACGAGTTGCCGATGGTTTCCCTTTTGCATCTGTATCAAACAGAGATACATGGCTGACCAAGTCGAAATCTAAATACTCCATTACCTCAGGGGCATAATAGTTATATTCAAGCTGTGGGAGCAGGCGGTATGGAAGGTTGTTTGTCGTATTTGTGAGGACCTGAAAATCTCGCACAAGTACAGACGCATCCCAATTTTGAGAACGGTATGTAGCCTGCCCTTCTTGAAGCAGCTGGCCATCTTCACGGTTACCAATGCCGCTTCCGTTTACATCTGTGAAGTACTCGATATCGCCAACTTTTGAGTAATCAATTTCAAACAACCAAGATTCTTGGAATATTCCTGAGTGATTAAGTTGAGCCCCCCAACGTTTGCCTTTCTCAGGGTATTTTTTGTCATCAGGCAAGTATTCAGACTTAATCATCCCGGAACCAAAATCGCTTAAATATCTAAATTCACTGTTAAGCTGTGTACCACGCTCTTTCATGTGCTTAAAAGTGGTTTTGAGGTCATACTCTGGTGCCAAGTTCCAATAAACAGGGATCTCAAATTCAAAACCATCACTTGAGCCATATGATACCGTTGGATATAAGAAGCCTGTTTTACGCGTATCACCAATCGGAACGGTTAAGTACGGCAGATAAAAAACAGGAACGCTCTGAATTTCAAACCTTGGGTTGTAGAACGTAGCCTCTTCTTCATTTTGGTCGACATCGATACTTGACGCTCTTAAGCGCCATGCATTGTCGCCGATAGGGCAAGAGGTGATTGAGCCATCTTCAATCTCATAAACCGCTTTTCCGGTTTTTGCGATGTAAACTGCATCTCCTCGCCCTTGCTCACAGAGGAACTCATAATCGGTATTTTCGAGCGTCATTTCATCGGTAGTCAGATTATTGGTCGCTTTATCTGATACTGATTTAATTTGACCATCACTAAAGTTTACGTTGCCTTCAGCTACAACGATATTTTCTTGTTGGTGAAGTGTTACATTGTCGGCAAGGATGGTTTTGTTTCCTTGGGTAACTCTTACATCACCTGAGTAGATTGCCTTGTCACCATTGATAGCCTCTAAGCGATCGGACTCAACATGAGCGGGAAGTTGTGTCTCGTTTTCTGCAGCGGGCTCGATCAAGCATTGATCTATAGAGGGCATTTCCTGCACACTATTATCGGTGATTGTTTCAGCTTGAGTTGTCGATACGTATAATGCCGTACTTATAGACGCGGCTAACAAGGTGCGGGAAAAAGATTGCATGAAGTTGAACTATCCTGTGTCACTAGATGAAGGGTTGATCTAGTATCAATCCAATTAATAAAGCATTTTCCTTATGATAAAGGAAATATTAGCATTCAGCATCATCAGACAGCATTACTCAGACAAAATTCATAGATAGAGAACACATAATGCAAATATTTGGCAAAATTTTGGGCGCTTTTTTTGGTTTTTTATTTGGGGGGCCGCTCGGTTTAGTTTTTGGCCTATTTTTAGGGCACCAATTCGATAAAGCTCGTCGATTGAACCAATCAGGCTTCAATAGCTCTGGTTTTGGTCGAGGACCAAGCCAAGTCGAAAGACAGAACGAGTTTTTTAAATCCGCTTTTGCGGTTATGGGACATGTTGCTAAAGCTAAGGGGCAGGTAACGGCGGAAGAGATTCAACTCGCTTCTACAATGATGGAGCGTATGAACCTGCATGGTGAACAACGTAAAGCCGCGCAAGATGCGTTCCGAGATGGTAAAGAGAGCGACTTCCCGTTAAGTGATGTACTTGAACGCGTAAAGATCTCGTCAGGTGGGCGTTTTGATCTTCTGCAGTTCTTCCTAGAGCTTCAAGTTTCAGCAGCATTTGCAGATGGAAGCCTGCATCCTAGTGAGCGCCAAGTTCTGCATAAGATAGCGCAAGGTCTTGGCTTTTCTGCAGAACAACTAGAACGCCGTTTACAGATGCAAGAAGCTGCATTCCGTTTTCAACAGCAGGGTGGAAGCTTTGGTGGTCATCAAGGTCACGGGCAGTCATCTGGTTGGCAACAGGCTTCGCAACAAAACCAATTGGCCGATGCGTTTAAAGTTCTTGGTGTAAGTGAAAGTGCTGAGGGTAAAGAGGTGAAGAAAGCTTACCGCAAGCTGATGAATGAGCATCACCCAGATAAACTGATGGCGAAGGGTTTGCCACCAGAAATGATGAATGTCGCGAAAGAAAAATCGCAAGAAATTCAAAATGCTTACGACCTAATTAAGAAGGTTAAAGGTTTTAAATAACATCATTAGAGTCGCTTCATTGGAGCGACTCTTTTGTTTAGCTTCGTTCATCAGTTATAACGTTAAAACTAGTTTGCCTGGTTAAGCGACCAGTCGTACTCATAGCTGATTTTGTTAGTATTCGTAACTGGCTTAGCTAGATATTGGTCTAGGTGTTGAATAAGCTGCTTTTGGTCACCAAAATCCACAGCAAACCACTCATAAATCGATGATAATTGGAGCTTATTGCCTTTAACCAGCACACCTTTATTACTATTCACAAATTCAGAGGCAGCTTGTTCCAGTAGAGGCTCGGTGTTGTCAGCCGTAAAGGCTTGAAGTTGTAGGTTAGGGCAGCCTAGGCTGGCACAGTTTACCGCGTAGTGTGTGCGTGGGTCTTGCCAAATAGGTCTTAAGATTCTGTGTTCAATATCATTGAGTGTCAGCGATTTTCCGTTAACGATTACCACATCATCTCCCCACGGCCCAAAACTAAATAGTCCGCCAAGTTTAGTGATGGATTTGATCGGGTAGGCATCAAGAATCAAATCGACAGTCACGGCGTTATATAGATTAACCCAATAGGCATACTGCTCCGTTTTTGAATAGTCGAGTGGGTTAACCTGTTCTAACTGCTTAATGTATTGCTTCAATTTTGACTTGTCAGTCGCCGTTACTGCCTGATAACGAACTAACGTATTTTGCCCCTGTTTGACCAAGTAGTTATCAAGGAATTGCTGCCAATCTTGATGAGATACCTGTGTTGAATTTGCTTCATTACTTTGGTTCCAGTATGGCCACAGTTCGGATTTAGGTGCAGACCAAGCTAAGGTTGAGAAAAGTAGGCTGATAATAACGAGTAGTTGTTTCATGGCATTCTCCTGATGGCTGACTACTAAGACCTTATGCTCTGTGATTTTCTTTCATGGCTCTTCAGTAAATTAACAGAGCAGAGCTTAATAAACACATTAAGCTAAGCTAAAAACTCAGCCAAATAAAAAAGGTTGGCACTGAGCCAACCTTTTCGATTTTTGAAACTGCTTTTCAATTTCAAGGCTTCTTTATTTTAGGAAGCTTGGAATCTTCTCTTCATACGCAGAAATCTTATCAGCGTGCTGCAGTGTTAGGCCGATATTATCTAAACCGTTCAGCAGGCAGTGGCGACGGAACTCATCAATTTCAAAGGAGTACTGTTTGCCATTCGCGCTCACTTTCATTGCTTCTAGATCGACAGTCACTTCAGCGCCTTCATTCGCTTCTACGAATTGGAAGATCTCATCCACTTCTTGTTCAGTCAATCGAACTGGAACCATTTGGTTATTGATCGAGTTACCGTAGAAGATGTCTGCAAAGCTTGGCGCAATCATCACTTGGATGCCGTAATCAGCAAGTGCCCAAGGTGCGTGTTCACGAGATGAACCACAACCGAAGTTCTCACGAGCCAGTAGAATCGAAGCGCCTTGGTAGCGAGCTTCATTCATTACAAACTCAGGGTTTGGTTGTTGGCCAGCGTCGTCTAGGAAACGCCAGTCGTGGAACAAGTGCTTACCAAAACCAATGCGATTCACTTTTTGTAGGAACTGCTTTGGAATGATCGCATCTGTATCGATGTTGGCCGTATTTAGAGGAACGACTAATCCGGTGTGTTGTTGAAAACCTGACATGTTAAATCCTCTAATTAAAGTTCACGAATATCGACAAAGTGACCTGCGATCGCTGCGGCTGCAGCCATTGCTGGGCTAACTAGGTGTGTACGACCATCACGGCCTTGGCGACCTTCAAAGTTACGGTTTGATGTAGAAGCACAGCGCTCTTGTGGACCAAGACGGTCGTTGTTCATTGCAAGACACATAGAACAGCCTGGTAAGCGCCATTCAAAGCCGGCTTCGATGAAGATCTTATCTAGGCCTTCAGCTTCAGCTTGTGCTTTAACTTGCTCTGAACCCGGAACGATAAGCGCTTGAACATGTTTCGCTACTTGACGGCCTTTCGCTACCGCTGCTGCTGCACGCATGTCTTCGATACGAGAGTTAGTACAAGAACCAACGAACACTTTATCTACGTTGTAATCAGATAGATATTTACCGGCTTCAAGGCCCATGTAAGCCAGCGCTTTTTCTGCAGATGCTTTTTCTACAGGGTCAGCGAAGCTTTCAGGTGCTGGGATTGGTGTGTCTACCGAGATAACCTGACCTGGGTTTGTTCCCCAAGTGACTTGTGGTTTGATGTCTGCCGCTTCTAATGTAACAACCGCATCGAATTTAGCGTCAGCATCGGTTTTCAATGTGTCCCAGTATTCAATTGCCGCTTCTAGGTCTTCGCCTTGTGGAGAGAACTTGCGACCTTTGATGTATTCGTATGTTGTTGCATCTGGAGCAATTAGACCCGCTTTAGCACCCAACTCGATTGCCATGTTACATACCGTCATACGACCTTCCATCGTAAGGTCTGTAATTGCCTCACCACAGAATTCAACCACGTAGCCAGTACCGCCAGCCGCTGTTGTTTTACCGATGATCGCTAGCACGATGTCTTTTGCAGTGATACCCGGAGCAACCTTACCTTTTACTTCGATCTTCATGGTTTTAGCGCGAGCTTGTTTTAGCGTTTGCGTTGCTAGAACGTGCTCCACTTCAGAAGTACCGATACCGAATGCTAAAGAACCGAATGCACCGTGTGTTGCTGTGTGTGAGTCACCACATACGATGGTCATGCCCGGCAGAGTAATACCTAGCTCTGGGCCCATTACGTGCACAATACCTTGGTATTTGTGGTTTAGGTCGTAAAGGGTGACACCAAACTCTTCACAGTTCTTCGATAGCGTTTCCATTTGGATACGAGCCATCTCGCCAGAAGCGTTGATGTCTTTAGTTTGCGTCGATACGTTGTGATCCATGGTCGCAAAAGTTTTGCCTACTTGGCGAACTTTACGGCCTTTTTCACGCAGGCCATCAAAGGCTTGTGGCGACGTTACTTCGTGGACTAAGTGGCGATCGATATAAAGAATTGGCGTTTCGCCCTTCGCTGCAACCGCAACGTGAGCGTCATAAACTTTTTCGTATAAGGTTTTTGCTTGCTGGTTTGTCGACATAGCTTTTCTTCCTTGGGAGCATCAGTCCCAGTGTTTGTTTCGAGCCAAGTCATGCGGTTTACGATGACTTGGCTTGATATTATTCTTATGTACTTGCTTCTAATCGGAGCATTTAGCTTATGAAGCTAAGATGTACTCAGCGATCTTGTCACCCATTTCAGAGGTAGTTAGCGCTTGGTTTTTGCCAGCAAGATCTGCCGTTAGCTCGCCTGCAGAAAGTGCTTTAGAAACCGCTGCTTCGATGTCTTGTGCTGCCGCTTCTTCGCCTAGGCTGTAACGAAGCATTAGCGCTGCAGAAAGAATTTGCGCGACTGGGTTCGCAATGTTCTTACCTGCGATATCTGGTGCGCTGCCACCTGCTGGTTCGTATAGGCCGAAGTTGCTTTCGTTTAAGCTTGCAGAAGGAAGCATACCCATGGAGCCTGTGATCATTGCGCACTCATCAGAGATGATGTCACCAAAGATGTTTGAACATAGCATTACGTCAAACTGAGATGGGTCTTTGATTAGCTGCATGGTCGCGTTGTCGATGTACATGTGGTTTAGCGTGACATCTGGGTAATCTTTTGCGATCTCTTCAACCACTTCACGCCATAAGATAGAGCTCTGCAGAACGTTTGCTTTGTCGATTGAGTAAACGTTTTTGTTACGTAGACGTGCAGATTCAAACGCAATCTTTGCAATACGTTCGATCTCGTAACGGTGATAAACCTCTGTATCAAAAGCTTTCTCAGTTGCGTCTTCGCCTTCACGACCTTTAGGTTGGCCGAAGTAGATGCCGCCTGTTAGTTCACGAACTACAACGATATCGAAGCCGTTACCTGAGATGTCAGCACGCAAAGGAGAGAAAGACTCTAGACCTTTGTGGATTTGTGCAGGACGTAGGTTACAGAACAGTTGGAAGTGTTTACGTAGAGGAAGTAGGGCACCACGCTCTGGTTGATCGTTTGGTGGGAGATGTTCCCACTTAGGTCCGCCAACCGAGCCAAATAGTACTGCGTCAGATTCTTCACAGCCCGTTACTGTCGCTTCTGGAAGTGGACAGCCGTGATTATCAATTGCGATACCACCAACATCATACTCTTCGCGAGAAAAGCTAATCGCGTGCTTCTTTTCAATCGCGTCTAGCACTTTATGTGCTTGCTGCATTACTTCTGGGCCAATGCCATCACCAGGTAGTACGGCAATCTTGTATGATTTATCTGTCATGTTAATCCTTTAATTCTTGTTACTGAGCTTTTTGGCTCGTTTTAAATTTTGTCCCTAAAGCCAACAACATCGGCTCTAGGGCTCTGTTATTGGGGTCTTAAACTGTCGCGAATTTTTGCTGCTTCATTTCAGCAATAGTGTCTGCGCGTTGAATGCTATTGATAACGTGTAGCAACGCTTGACCAGAAGCTTCAACGATATCGGTTGAAACGCCAGTACCGTGGTACTTACGGCCTTTATAGTTAGCAATGATGTCCGCTTGACCTAAGCCATCTTCGCCTTCACCTTTTGCAGTTAGGTCGAACTTATCCAACGCTATTTCGTAGCCTGTTAAGCGGTAGATACATTGGTATAAAGCATCAACAGGGCCATTGCCGACAGCGGCTTCGCATTTCTCTTCATCACCACATTGCAGTTTGATGCTGGTGGTAGACATAACACTACCAGATTGTACGCTTAGGTAGTTAAGTTTATAGAAGTCATCTTCGTCGCGCAGATTTGCGAAGTGCATTAGTGCTTCTAGGTCGTAATCGAACACTTGGCCTTTACGGTCAGCTAGCTTCAAGAAGTCTTCGTACAATGAATCTAGGTTGTACTCATTGTCTTTATAACCCATAGCGTCCATGTGGCTCTTCACAGCAGCACGGCCACTACGGCTTGTTAGGTTCAAGGCTTTGTTTTTCAAGCCAATAGACTCAGGCGTCATGATCTCGTAAGTGTTCTTGTTCTTTAGCATGCCATCTTGGTGAATACCTGAAGAGTGGCTGAATGCGTTAGCACCGACGATTGCTTTGTTGTCTTGAATTGGCATGTGGCAAAGCTGACTTACCAACTTACTGGTACGGTGGATCTCCTTGTGATCCAAACCAGTATGAACACCCAAAAGCTCTTGACGAGTTTTGATGATCATTGCGATTTCTTCTAGAGAACAGTTACCAGCACGTTCGCCAATACCATTGATTGTGCCTTCAATTTGACGAGCGCCCGCTTGCACAGCAGCAATTGAGTTTGCAACCGACATACCTAAGTCATCGTGACAGTGAACAGAGATGATCGCTTGGTCGATGTTGGGTACGCGATCGAATAGCGTCTTGATAATGCCACCAAACTCATTTGGTACTGTGTAGCCCACTGTGTCTGGAATGTTGATGGTTTTCGCGCCTGCGTTAATCGCGGCTTCAACCATGCGACATAGGTTGTCGATAGGGGTACGGCCGGCATCTTCACAAGAGAATTCAACATCATCGGTATAGTTACGAGCGTGCTTGACTGCTTTCACTGCCATCTCTACTACGTCATCGTAGCTGCGGCGTAATTTGTCTTGTACGTGAACCGTTGATGTTGAGATGAAGGTATGAATACGGAACTGGTCAGCAACTTTAAGCGCTTCGGCAGCGGCATCGATATCTTTCGCTACGGCACGAGAAAGCGCACAAATACGGCTGTCTTTGATGTGTTTAGCGATGGTTTGTACTGACTCAAAATCACCCGGAGAAGAAATAGGGAAGCCAGCTTCGATAACATCTACACCCAGTCTCTCAAGAGCATAAGCGATCTGTAACTTCTCTTTTACCGTAAGGCTTGCAGCCAATGCTTGCTCGCCGTCACGTAAGGTCGTGTCAAAAATTATTACTTGATCGTTCATGGGTGCTTCCTTATATCGATAATGAATCGATTGCTATCCAAATTATTAAGAATGATGTTCTTTTAAAAGTGCCAGTTACAAAAAAACCCGCTTAGTGCGGGTTTTAATATTTGTGTAGTTCTTGACCCACAACTTACCCGCGCGATTGGTTCACGATAAGGAGAAGTTTCAGCAGTAGAGAAGAAGAAAAAATCATTACACAAATATCCGTAAATAAACTGTTAACACCATATTTACCGTAATTTATTCTGAGCGTCAAACAAGAAAATCCAATATCAGCGTGCATTGGCAGTGTTTTGGTTTTGTTTGTGCTGTTTTTTGTTTCAGTGTTAGCGATATCAACTAAATGGTGGTTTTGTATTGGCGGGTTAGTTTATCGTTTGGCTGATGTGTAGGTTAAAACTTTGTAGTAAATATTTTTAATGGAACGATTCACCAAAAAAATCACAAGCGTGACTAAAGTAATTAATCAATTGATTAAATAGTGAGTAATTAATCTTCTACTCTTATGCCTGTTTATCTCTATAATTAATCGAATGATTAATTATAGAGATAGGTTGATGCCATGACAGCACGAAAAGCGGGGCGACCTCAACAGAACTTAGATGTTCGACAACTATTGATTGAGCATGCTCGTGATCTGTTTGTCGTTCAGTCATACGACAAGGTCTCGACACGCCTGATTGCTGATCGTGCGGGTGTGAACATTGCGATGATCCGTTATTACTTTGGCAGTAAGGCTGGATTATTTGAGGCGATGCTGCGTGAAACGCTACGACCGATGCAATTGCAAATGCAGAGATTGGTTGAAGAAAGCAGCCATGAGAACTTTCTTGATTTAATGCGGACTTACTATAAAGAGATGGTCAAGGTGCCCAAGTTTCCTCGCTTGATTGCTCAAGTGATGAATATGCCTCCCTCTGAAGTGCAAAGAGAGTTGCTCGAAAAGGTTTTTCTCGATGTCGCCAAGCCAGCCCAAGATGTCATTTTTGAAAAGCTGGTTGAACAAGGCATCTTAAAACAGAACATGGATCCAAAATTGTGTCGAGTTTCGTATATAAGCTTGATGGTGTTTCCATTCATTGCTCCGCCCCCTCTATTAGCAATCCATGGTATTGAGATTAATGAAGAATTTCTTAACCGTTTAATCGAACACAACATTCAATTGATGACCGAAGGCTTTATCAACGCACCGAGCCCTTCTGCAGTGCAGGACAAAAGATAATGAAAATAAATAAAAAACTACTCTTCTTTCCAGCACTTGCGGTTGGTGTCATCGGCCTTGTGACTGCGATTAGCTTAAAGCCAGATCTGCCGACTAAGCCCGCGGGAGATAGGGCTCGTCTAGTCGAAACAATCAGTTTAGAACAACAAATGATCGCGCCGTTGGCGGTGGGCTTTGGCAAAGTAGTCCCTAAAGTTGAATGGAAAGCCATCGCCGAGGTGACAGGGCAGATTGTTTATCGACATCCAGACCTAGAAAAAGGTCAGATAATTCCAGCGGGAACTGAGGTACTTAAGATCGATCCTTTGGATTACGAGTTGAAGTTGGTACAAGCTGAAGCGGATCTTAAATCAAGCCAGACCTCATTAGCTAAGTTAAACCAAGAAGAAGATAACCTTAAGCAGACCCTAAAGATCGAAAAGAACCGTTTAGTGATCAGCAATAAAGAGCTGCAACGTAAACAAGATCTGCGTAAGAAAGGGCTCACTTCTCAATCCGATGTTGATTTGCAGCAGCAAAGTGCGTTGTCTCAACAGAAGCTTGTATTGGATATTGATAACCAAATTGCATTGATGCCAGATGAAAAGCGTGTTGCGGAAGCAGTGATTAAGGTGAATGTCTCTAAAGTAAAAGAGGCGCAACGCTCTTTGGATAAAACGACCATCTCCTTGCCTAGAGCGATGCGAATTGCGCAGGTCGATATTGAACAAAACCAAGTGGTTAATCTTCAGCAAGAGATGTTTGTTGCTCACGGGATTAAGGTTATGGAAGTTGAGGCGCAACTCTCTATTCACGATATGCAAACTTTAGCCTCCAGCTTTAACCAGTTCCCTCGTGATGCCGCAGGTATACCAAACCCTTATGAAGCGCCGATCAAAGCAAGTATTCAACTTAACAGTGGCAGCCTTAACCTCAATTGGCCTGCAAAGGTGGCGAGAATCAGCGAAACCGTTGATGAGAACCAAGCAACAGCAGGGATCATTCTTGAAATCGCGCAAGACTACTCACAACTGCAACCAGACAGCGCAACGCCTTTAGTCAATGGTATGTTTGTTAAAGCGGAGATTGAAGGCTTGGCCAACCTTAGTTGGGTTGTCCCAGAGCGCGCTCTGCACGGTGATAAGGTCTATCTGATGGATGACAGCCAGCGCTTACAAGTGGTGAATGTTGAAGTGCTTTATCGTCGAGATAACCAAGTGGTGGTGGATGGTGAACTGCACGCGGGTGATAGGTTAATTCTCAATGACGTTTTACCTGCGATTGAAGGCATGTTATTGAAAGAGTCGAACTCTGAAGAGGCTGAGCTTGAATCGGATACTCAGGAGAGCGCCTCATGATCAAGTTCTTCTCTAGGCACCCAACAGCAGCAAACTTGTTGATGCTTGGGTTGTTGATTTTGGGTATAAGCTCACTATCAACCATCAAACGTGAAACCTTTCCTGCCTATGATCCACCTTACATTATGGCGGCGATCGTTTATCCCGGCGCATCACCACAAGAAGTGGAAGAGAGCTTATGTGTGCGAATGGAAGATGCAGTAGACGGCTTAGCCAACATTGAAGAGACTCAGTGTGAAGCCATCGAAGGCAGCGCTCGTTTAATTCTCAAGTTAAATGAGAAAGCGGACATTGGCCGAATGCTGGTGGACGTGCAAACTCAGATCAACTCGATCAATGATTTCCCTAGTGAGATTGAATCTCCGGTTGTTCAAGAGTTGGATTGGAATGAACCGGTAGTTGATATCGCGATTACAGCCGAAACCTCATGGCCAGAACTTAAGGCCTACGCAGAAGATCTAAAGCGCACGATGAAGCTTGATTACGACGTTTCATTGGTTGAGGTCAGCGGTTTTTCGGATCACCAATATCGTGTCGAACTGGATACCCAAGCCATTCGCCAGTTGGGTTTGAGTGTCGGTGATATCGCCGACCAAATTGGCCGTCAGAATGTAAAACTGCCAAGCGGTAACGTTGAGACGCCAGACAAAAATTTTCTGATTCGTTTTGATGAAAGACGCATCACTCCGGTTGAATTAGAGAGTATCGTGGTGGGTTCTGCGCCTAATGGCTCGGTGATTCGTTTGAGAGACATAGCCAAAATAACCGATCGCTTTGAGCTTGATGAGCAGAAAGTTTTATTTGATGGCAAACCATCAGCCCTGTTGAAGATCAGCAAAAATAAAGAAGATGATGCACTACGAATTAAAGAGAATGTAACGCGATTCGTTGAAGATCAAAGCGCGATTGCTCCTGACGGCGTGACACTACAAATGACCAACGATCTCTCCTCTGTGCTGTGGGATCGTTTAACCATGATGGTGCGTAATGGCTGGCAAGGTATTGTGCTGGTGTTCGCCACCATGTGGTTGTTCTTCAGCTTACGCTATTCATTCTGGGTGGCGGCAGGGTTACCGGTTGCCTTCCTCGGTGGCCTGTTCTTGATGGCCAATTTAGGCTTGTCGATTAACATTATGTCGCTGGTCGGGTTGTTGATGGCAATCGGTATTATGATGGATGACGCCATAGTGATAGCCGAATCTATAGCTTCCCATCTGGATCGGGGGCAAAACGTTGACGATGCGGTGTACAACGGTGTGAAGAAAGTGCTCCCCGGAGTCTTGTCTTCTTTCCTAACCACTGTGTGTATCTTTGGTAGCTTGTTGTTCCTTGATGGTGAAATGGGTGCGGTGCTTAAAGCGGTGCCTCAGGTGCTTATCTTGGTGTTGTCGCTGAGCTTAATCGAAGCGTTTCTTATTCTACCAAATCACTTATCTCATTCATTACACAAAGAAAAAAATGATAAGCCAGCGCTGCGCTTTAAAGTCGTTCTGCTTGAGAAATTTGAGAACTTTCGCAATACCACTTTGATGAACATGGTCGAGAAGGTCGTGACGTTCCGCTATGCCTTTATGGGCGGAGTGCTTACCCTGCTGCTGCTTTCGGTAGCATTGATTGCAGGTGGCGTTGTCAAATTCCAACCTTTCCCTGAGTTGGATGGTGATATTGCCGAGGCTCGCATCATTCTTCCACCGGGTGCATCACTGTCTCAAACCGAGAAAGTGGTCGATAAAATAGTCGCATCTGCTGAACGTTTGAATGAGCAGTGGAGTGAAGAGGTTGAGGACGGTAATAAATTGGTTGAGCATATCACCAGCCAATTCAATGCAAACGCAGATGCCAATGAATCAGGCCCACACTTAGCCACTGTGCGCTTAGACTTGCGTGGTGCAGAGAGTCGCAACACGGTGATCGATGATTTTATTGATGCATGGCGGGAAGACATCGGCGATTTGGCTGATCCTATCTCGCTAGTTTTCAAACAACCGACCATGGGGCCGGGCGGTCGTGCTATCGAGATCCGCGCCAAACATGATGATCTTGCCGCGTTGAAATCGGCTTCTTTAGATATTCAAGAGTACCTCAATCAGTTTGATGGTGTGCACGGCGTGCTTGATGACATGCGCATGGGTAAGGAAGAGATCTTAGTTAAACTGCGCCCAGGTGCTGAAACCTACAATGTTAATGGGCAGATGATTGCTTCCCAATTGCGTGCGGCCTTCTTTGGTCAGACTGCGGATGAAATCCAAATTGGGGTCGAGAACATTTCGATTGAGGTACGCCTTGATAAAGAACAGGCAGGGGATTTGCAGCAACTAGCTAACTTCCCAATCATCACTGCAGATGGCAGCCAGATTCCGCTAGCGACATTGGCAACGCTAGATTTCCAACGTAATTACGTGCGAATTCAGCGTATTGATGGGCTGAGAACCATCAGTATCTTTGGTGATATTGACAATAAGAAAGCGAGCTCTTCAGCAATTTTGGCTCAGTTCCAAAAAGATGAAGCAGCCAAGCTTATTCAAAAGTATCCGGGCTTACGCTTTGATTTTGAAGGGGAAGCCAAAGATGCGGCGAAGACCGGAGCCTCAATGGGTAAAGGCTTCCTATTGGGTTTATTCGGTGTGTTTGCGATTCTGAGCTATCAGTTCCGAAGCTACTTGGAACCGATCGTCGTAATGTTAGCGATTCCACTGGCCTTCATTGGTGTAGTTGTTGGTCACTGGCTGTTAGGGCACGCGTTAAGCATGCCGAGCATGATGGGCTTTGTGTCGCTTGCCGGAATCGTGGTCAATGATTCCATCTTGCTAGTGCAATACATTCGTCACCATGTTGATGAGGGAGATAGCGTTCATGACTCGGTGGTGAAGGCCAGTCGTGAGCGTTTCCGTGCGGTATTCTTGACCTCAATGACCACAGCGGCAGGTTTGCTACCGCTGTTGACGGAAACCAGCTTGCAGGCTCAGGTTATCCAGCCTCTGGTTATTTCAATTGTGTTTGGCATATTTGCTTCAACCTTACTGGTGTTGTTTATGATCCCTGCCGCTTACGCGATACTGGCGGACTTTGGTTTAGTGAAAAAGCATGAGCCATTAGCGCTATAGCCTTTAGCGCTATTATCATTAGCGAACGCTATAACCATTAACACGATAGAAGTAGCGTTTGCTTGCTTATATAAAGAAGTAAAAACGTAGAACAATAAAGCGGCCTAGTGCCGCTTTATCTTTATAGGGTGTTTGCTTCATCACCTTGGGCTGAACAGCTTCACTGCGCATCCCACGGAAATTTCATTTTAGTTCATTCAAAACGTCACCTAACTGTCATTTCAGGGGCATACCTTGAGCCTTAACTGAATAAGGATTGTTAAGGAGATCGTATGCGTACTATCGAACCGATTGTCCGCTGGGATGTGGCATTTTCTGTTTTCTGTTTGAAGAACCGTTATAGCGGGCAACATGCAACATTGAGTAAAGCGGTGTCTCATACCGGGGATGGTCATCTATATGTGTTGATCGCTCTGATTGCGCTGTTAGCTGATGGCTACACAGGTCGTGAATTTTTAATGGTTGGTCTAGCCGCTTTTGTGATAGAGCTACCGATTTATTGGGTAGCCAAAAACACCCTAAAGCGCCGCAGACCCGCTGAATTCTCTTCATTACTTCACTCTCACATTGTGCCGTCAGATAAATACAGCCTGCCTTCTGGGCATTCCGCTGCTGCTTTTGTAATGGCGACTCTCATCGGGCATTTCTATCCAAGTCTCTATCTATTTAGCTTGATTTGGGCGACAGCGATTGCTGGCTCTCGAATCTTACTCGGTGTGCACTTTTTAACGGATGTACTGATTGGCGCGGCCTTGGGCATCGCTTGTACTAGCCTTGCTATCAGCTTCATCTTGTAATTATTTTGTTGGCAGCAACCACTGCCGAGCTTAAGTGGCAAGCATAAAGGAACATGCATGAAAATCTTATATGGAGTACAAGGCACAGGGAATGGTCACATCGCTCGAGCGAGAGCAATGGCTGTGGCTTTCCGTCAGCAAAATATCGATGTCGACTTTCTGTTCTCTGGGCGAGACGAGAGCAAGTACTTCTCGATGGAAGCGTTTGGTCACTATCAGATTCGCAGCGGCTTAACCTTTTACAGTGAGCAAGGGCAGGTTAAATACGGCAAGACATTCATCAAGAACAATATCTGGCAATTTCTCCGTGAAATTAACCAGCTCGATCTTACGCCTTATGATTTAGTGATTAATGACTTTGAACCTGTGACGGCATGGGCGGCTAAGAGACAAGGTGTGCCATGTATTGGGATAAGCCACCAAAATGCGTTCCGTTATGATGTGCCTAAAGAAGGGGGCAACTGGATTGAACATTCTGTTATTCAGCATTTTGCGCCAACAGAGCACTCAATTGGACTGCACTGGTATCACTTTGAACAGCCAATATTGCCACCGATCGTTCACACGCTCACAGGTGAACAACAAACCAAAGCGCAGCAAGATTTCACTCTGGTCTATCTGCCGTTTGAGGAGCTAGAGGCGATATCAGAGCTATTGATGAAGTTCATTTCTCATCACTTTGTTTGCTATCACCCGAATGTTATTGAGTATAACCGAGTCGAAAATATTGAGTTCAAACCACTCAGTCATGTCGGCTTCCAATTCGATCTCAATCAGTGCTCTGGTGTGGTGGCCAATGGCGGTTTTGAATTACCCTCTGAAGCCCTAACGTTGGGCAAGAAGTTGCTCCTTAAACCACTTGATGGGCAGTTTGAACAACAGAGTAATGTGGCGACGCTAGAGGCTCTTGGGTTAGCTCAAACCATGAGTTTTTTAGACGCGGCTATCTTGCGTAGTTGGCTCGGTGAAAAACAGGCAGAAATAGTCACTTATCCCGACGTGGCAAGTGCACTCGTAGAGTGGGTTTTAGCGGGCAATTGGTCCAACCAAGATGCCTTAAGAAAGCAGCTTTGGGACAAGGTCGACTTTCCTAGTTATGCATCACTCACGTAACCCATAAGTGTTATTTCTGAATTGCCTAGCCGAACGATTCACGAGTTCAATAATTTGTAATAAGTGTAACCAAACGATAGGACAGCTAAATAAGTCGAAAGGAAACTCATAAGTGACGCATTTTATGTTTTTTTATAACTCTATAAATTGCTGATTTTTAAGTGTTAATTAATCATTAAGGTAAAATAAAATTATTCTTTATCAATCTTGTTGGTAGCTCGAGATGTATTGGTTAATAGTAATGGTAATCCGAAAAACATCGGTCTGATAAATATAAGAATTAGTGGTTATCTATTCCCACACCATTACCAATTTAACCCTGTCGAACCGACAAGAGGCAACTTGAATGTTAGAGAAAAAAGACGCAATGAGTGCAATTGCAAGCTACAGAATGGAAAGCACACTTCGTGGAGTCGACTTAAATCTTTTGACTGTATTTGATGCAGTTATGCAAGAGCAAAATATTACACGTGCAGCTCACAATCTGGGCATGTCTCAGCCAGCGGTAAGTAACGCGGTTGCTCGTTTGAAAGTAATGTTCAACGACGAACTATTCATGCGTCAAGGTCGTGGTATCCAACCGACTCAACGTGCTCGTCAGTTGTTTGGTCCAATCCGCCAAGCGCTGCAGTTAGTACGCAACGAATTGCCAAGTTCTGTGTTTTCTCCAGAGTCGTCTTCTCGTCTGTTCAAACTTGCAATTTGCAGCCCTTGTGACATGCGTTTTGCTCCTAAGATTATGTCGACAATCAACGATCAAGCGCCTAGCGTTAAACTGCACATGGATGCAGAATTTGACCGTCAACTTTCTGAACGCATGCGTTACCAAGAAATTGACTTCGTTATTGATTACTCGCGTTTTGATGAACAAGGTTTCTCAAGCACTGAAATCTTCCAAGATGAATTGGTTGTGGTAGCTTCTGCTTCTCATCCGCGCATCAACGGTGAAGTTTCAGCGGCAGAGTTGCTTAACGAAAAGCACGCTAAACTGTCTCGCATCCATGGTCAACGTAGCTTCTCTGAGCAAGCTTACCGTGACCTCGATTGCACACCTTTCTATGAAGGTACGAGCCTAAGCAACGTTCTTTACGTTGTAGGTCAGTCTGAGCTAGTAACGATTGCTCCTCGTTGGATGGTAGAACATGCAGCAAACAAAGAGCAGCTTCAGATTCTAGACTTCCCATTTGATAATGCGGCAATTTCAGGCTTCCTAAGCTGGCACGAATCAAGTGAAAAGGACAAAGGACACATTTGGTTACGAGATCAGTTAATGATGATCTGTGGCGAAGTAGTGGCACTTAACTAGACACTAATTCCTATGATTTATAAGCCCTAAGCTAGGAGTCTGGCTTGGGGCTTTTTTGTACCTGCTATTTTTGTTGATAGAAAACTTAGCGTGAGACGTACTATTACTTATAACTTTGAGCTTCATCAGTTGCCTTTTCCATGATCAGAGGTACACTTGTGCGCTCAAAAAAGCTTACAGGTGTAAGCCAAAGGTAAAGAGATGGCCAATTTAGATTTTCATATCGTAAAAAGACTTCGTGACCAAATTGCCCAAGGCGGCAACCGTACAGCTTTGAAGCACAAAGTAGGCAATGTATGGCAAGGTATTAGCTGGGAACAATTTGGACAACAAATCGATACGCTTTCATTAGCACTATTGGCTCAGGGATTGAGAGTTCAAGATAAGATCGGTATCTTCTCGAACAATATGCCTCAGTGGACGGTGGCTGACTTCGCATCCTTACAAGCGCGTCTTGTAACGGTACCAATCTACCCAACCAACACTGCGGCACAGTCTTCTTACATTATCCAAAATGCGGATGTGAAGATCTTATTTGTAGGTGAGCAAGCTCAGTTTGATGCCGCTGTTAACATCTTTGAAGAGTGTGAGCAGCTTGAAATCATCGTCGCTATGTCTGATGACATTGATCTGCAAGGACACAGCTTTGCTGTATCTTGGCAAGAGTTCATGGTTCGTGGTGTTGAAGAGCAGCAAGCTGAGCTTGATGTTCGCTTAGCCGAAGCATGTATGGACGACTTACTGACCCTGATCTATACCTCTGGTACTACTGGTCAGCCGAAAGGTGTAATGCTTGATTACACTAATATTGGCTATCAACTAAAAGGCCATGATGAGCGTCTCAGCTTAAGCAAAGACGACGTCTCATTGTGTTTCTTACCTCTATCACATGTATTTGAACGCGCTTGGACTTTCTATGTCCTCTATAAAGGCGCAACTAACTGCTATCTGCAAGATACCATGCAAGTTCGTGATGCGCTGAGTGATGTTAAACCAACAGTTATGTCTGCTGTTCCTCGCTTCTACGAGAAGATCTTCTCAGCGATTCACGAGAAAGTATCCAAAGCACCGTTTATTCGTAAAGTACTCTTTACTTGGGCTGTGAACATGGGCGCGAAGCTTTCTGTTTGTCATCAAGAAGGTCGTACACCATCATTCATGCTGAAGAAGAGTCATGCGCTTGCTGATAAGCTTGTGCTCTCTAAACTGCGAGCTCTGTTAGGTGGTAACATCAACTTCATGCCATGTGGTGGCGCGAAGCTTGATGAAACCATTGGTCGCTTCTTCCACGCAATTGGTATCAATGTAAAACTTGGCTACGGCATGACAGAAACCACGGCAACAGTATCGTGCTGGGATGACCGTTGTTTTAACCCTGATTCGATCGGTATGTCGATGCCGGGCGCTGAAGTAAAAATTGGCGCTAAGGACGAGATTCTTGTTCGTGGCCCAATGGTGATGCGTGGCTACTACAAGATGCCAGAAGAAACCGCGAAAACATTCGATGAACACGGCTTCTTGAAAACCGGTGATGCGGGTCATTTTGATGAAAATGGAAACCTGTTCATTACAGACCGTATCAAAGAGCTGATGAAAACCTCTGGCGGCAAGTACATTGCACCGCAAGTGGTTGAAGGCGCAATTGGTAAAGATCACTTTATCGAGCAGATTGCTGTTATCGCTGATACGCGCAAATTCGTTTCTGCACTGATTGTTCCTTGTTATGACTCGCTAGAAGAGTATGCCAAAGAGCTTAATATCAAATATCATGACCGTGTGGAACTTGTTAAAAATCACCAAATAGTAGAGATGCTAGAGAAACGTGTGAATGACTTACAACAAGAGCTAGCGAAATTTGAGCAAGTGAAGAAGTTCAAGTTGCTGCCAAAAGCGTTTTCTATGGATGATGGTGAGCTAACACCGACCCAGAAACTGCGTCGTAAGGTTATTAACGATAAGTATCAAGACGAAATCGAAGAAATGTACACTGAAAAGTCGAAAGATAAGTAGTTTTCTACTTAGATAAATTTTCAGTTGTTTAAAAATCCCCCTACGAATGTGATTGCATTTTTAGGGGGATTTTTTAGGTTCATCGCGGATT
>NZ_JBFRQW010000049.1:0-13970 GCF_041472735.1 Vibrio sp. 10N.261.46.E11 | reverse complement strand
AACTACTTAAGTAATAAAACAAAGAGTTTAAATAGTGGCTGGGCTACCTGGATTCGAACCAGGGAATGCTGGCATCAAAAGCCAGTGCCTTACCGCTTGGCGATAGCCCAACAATGATATCATTTAAGATATCTAAATAATGGTGCGGTCGGAGAGACTTGAACTCTCACACCTCTCGGCGCCAGAACCTAAATCTGGTGCGTCTACCAATTCCGCCACGACCGCAGCAAATCTTTATAGTTATATCGATATTGGTGATTCGATGTAACGTTGTGCTCTTGGTTTGCTATCTAGCTTTAAAAGAAGCTAAGTAAAAAACAAAGAGTTTAAATAGTGGCTGGGCTACCTGGATTCGAACCAGGGAATGCTGGCATCAAAAGCCAGTGCCTTACCGCTTGGCGATAGCCCAACAGGATATCAATTAAGATATCTAAATAATGGTGCGGTCGGAGAGACTTGAACTCTCACACCTCTCGGCGCCAGAACCTAAATCTGGTGCGTCTACCAATTCCGCCACGACCGCAGCAAATCTTTATAGTTATATCGATATTGGTGATTCAATATAACGTTGCTTGTACTTTTTCTTTCATAAAGAAAGAATGGTGGCTACTGCGGGATTCGAACCTGCGACCCCATCATTATGAGTGATGTGCTCTAACCAACTGAGCTAAGTAGCCATCTGAGAGCGAAGTAATATAATATAATCTCGCTTCCAATGCCATTATCTTTTTAAAGATAATTACACTTTAAATTGTGGCTGGGCTACCTGGATTCGAACCAGGGAATGCTGGCATCAAAAGCCAGTGCCTTACCGCTTGGCGATAGCCCAACAATGATGTCAATTAAGACATCTCAATATGGTGCGGTCGGAGAGACTTGAACTCTCACACCTCTCGGCGCCAGAACCTAAATCTGGTGCGTCTACCAATTCCGCCACGACCGCTTTATTTCCTAAAAACTCTTTGTTGTCAAAAGACATACGTTTAATAATAAACAGAGTGCTTAGGAAATGGTGGCTACTGCGGGATTCGAACCTGCGACCCCATCATTATGAGTGATGTGCTCTAACCAACTGAGCTAAGTAGCCATTTCCAAATTGTTGCTCATTTCGAGGCGTTGCCGCTTCGTTGTGAACGGGGCGCATTATGCGGAGTTGAGTGAAACCCGTCAACTTTTTTTTTGAATAAATCACGAATAAACATCTGTTCGGTTTCTTTTTAGTCAAAGAGGCGTATTTGTCAGCAAGAAATAGGTTCAAATGCCGATATATATAGGAAGTTAAGTTTCTGGTGCAGGACTATTTCTAAAGGGGAAAAACAAAAAGGCCAGTGAATTCACTGGCCTTTTTCTAGATGTTTATCGGTAATTAAACGTTGAAACGGAAGTGAACCACGTCACCATCTTTAACGATGTATTCTTTACCTTCAAGACGCCATTTACCTGCATCTTTAGCGCCGCTCTCACCGTTAAATTCGATGAAGTGATCAAACCCAACGACTTCTGCACGGATGAATCCTTTTTCGAAGTCGGTGTGGATCTTGCCTGCAGCTTGTGGTGCAGTCGCACCTACAGGGATCGTCCAAGCGCGAACTTCTTTAACACCTGCAGTGAAGTAAGTCTGAAGAGTAAGTAGTTCGTAACCAGAGCGGATCACTCGGTTAAGGCCTGGTTCTTCGATACCCATGTCTGCAAGGAACTCTTCACGATCTTCATCGTCAAGTTCAGAAAGCTCAGATTCGATTGCAGCACAAACAGCAACAACAACGTTGTTCTCTTTTTCTGCGTACTCACGAACTGCGTCTAGGTAAGGGTTGTTTTCAAAACCATCTTCAGCAACGTTTGCGATGTACATTGTTGGCTTAAGTGTCAGGAAGTTAAGGTAGCCGATTGCTGCCGCTTCTTCTTTGCCTAGTTCAACAGTACGCGCCATGCCACCTTCAGTTAGGACAGGAAGTAGCTTTTCTAGTACAGTGATTTCGAATTTAGCGTCTTTGTCGCCGCCTTTTGCTTTCTTCGCGTTACGTTGAATTGCACGTTCACAGCTGTCTAAGTCAGCCAGTGCAAGTTCAAGGTTGATCACTTCTATATCTTCAATTGGAGATACTTTGCCAGCAACGTGAACAATGTTTTCATTCTCAAAGCAGCGTACAACGTGACCGATAGCGTCAGTTTCACGGATGTTAGCTAGGAATTTGTTACCAAGACCTTCACCTTTAGAAGCGCCAGCAACTAGGCCTGCGATATCTACGAATTCCATTGTCGTTGGAAGGATCTTCTGTGGATTAACAATTTTTGCTAATGCATCTAAGCGTAGATCTGGAACCGGAACGATACCTGTGTTTGGTTCGATCGTACAAAATGGAAAGTTTGCTGCTTCGATGCCTGCTTTAGTCAGTGCGTTAAACAGAGTTGACTTACCAACGTTTGGTAGACCAACGATGCCACATTTAAAACCCATGATATAAACCTTATTCTGCTTTGAACGTATGTAAGCGATTTTGTGCTTTTGGTAGGCCATCTTTCAATAAGATGTCTAGGCTACGAACCGATTCGTCAACGACAGCCTCGATACACTCTTGCTCTTTCGCAGGAGCTTTGCCTAATACATAACCTGCAACTTTATCTTTGTGTCCTGGATGGCCAATGCCTAATCTAAGACGATAGAATTCTTTATTGTTACCCTGTTTGCTGATGATGTCTTTCAGACCATTGTGCCCGCCATGACCACCACCTTTTTTAAACTTACCAATACCAGGAGGGAGGTCTAACTCATCGTGAGCCACCATGATCTCTTCTGGTTTAATTTGGTAGAACTTTGCCAGTGCTGCAACAGCTTTCCCGGATAAGTTCATAAAAGTCGTTGGGATCAGCAAACGAAGATCTTCACCATGAACCATGATACGACCCGTTAGGCCAAAGAACTTTGGTTCGTTCTTTAGTGTTACGTTGTGTACACGTGCTAATTCTTCAACTACCCAAGCACCCGCATTGTGGCGAGTTTTGGCGTATTCTGGACCTGGATTAGCCAGTCCAACGAGAAGTTTTATTTGTTGGCTCAAGGTATGGATCTCTCTTGGGATTTCAAAAAGCGCCGTATGATATCACAGTTTATGAAAAAGGTGCGAGCTAGCTGATAGCAACTCAATGATTCAAAACTGTGGTCAAATTAATTTTGTGGTCGTTATACCAATCGTAGTAAATAACTGATCACCCTAGCTGGTTAAAATACTCGATAACTGCGTTATAATTTTTGATTGTAGAATAACTACTTATCAAAAAATCACGCCTTGTTCTCAAGTTTTTTTCCTGCGCTATTTCTGAACACTTACTTACTGTGATTGGTATTAGATATAAAAAAAGCACTTCATCGAATGAAGTGCTTAATATCTTTTTCAGATTGTTCTGTTAAAGCAAAGCTATAGAGCTTTGCTTAGTTGAACATCGCAGAGATAGACTCTTCGTTGCTGATACGACGAATCGCTTCAGCAAGCATGCGAGAAAGGCTTAGTTCAGTCACTTTACCTGTCGCAGCCATCTCTGGAGAAAGCTTGATTGAATCAGTAACAATAACTTGGTCAAGAACTGAATTACGGATGTTTTCTGCAGCAGTACCAGAGAAGACAGCATGAGTTGCGTAAGCGAATACACGCTTAGCACCGCGCTCTTTAAGCGCTTCAGCTGCTTTACATAGTGTGCCACCAGTATCGATCATGTCATCAACGATAACACAGTCACGACCTTCAACATCACCGATTAGGTTCATTACTTCAGAAACGTTAGCACGTGGACGACGCTTATCAACGATAGCGATGTCAACATCACCTAGCGCTTTAGCTGTAGCACGAGCACGTACAACACCACCAAGGTCTGGAGAAACCACAACTGGGTTTTCTAGGCCACGGTTAGCCATGTCTTCTAGAAGAACTGGAGTACCGAAAATGTTATCAACAGGTACATCGAAGAAGCCTTGGATTTGCTCTGCGTGTAGGTCGATAGTTAAAACGCGGTCAACACCAACGTTAGAAAGGAAATCTGCAACAACTTTTGCAGTAATAGGCACACGAGCAGAACGTACACGACGATCTTGACGGGCATAACCGAAGTAAGGGATTACAGCAGTAATACGGCCAGCAGAAGCACGGCGCATTGCGTCAATCATTACCACCAATTCCATAAGGTTGTCATTGGTTGGTGCACAAGTTGATTGAATCAGGAATACATCGCTACCACGAACGTTTTCATTGATTTGAACAGCGACTTCGCCATCAGAGAAACGGTCTACAGTAGCATCTCCAAGAGAGATGTATAGACGATCAGCAATACGTTGGGCTAGTTCAGGTGTTGCGTTACCAGCAAATAGCTTCATATCAGGCACGGTGGAAACCTCGGGTTGCGTCCAGTTTTAAATAGATTGTGTGTGGGCTGATTGGTATTCAGCCAAAGTTTCTTTTAAAGGCGAAATGTTTCGTCCCTTAGCAATAAATGCAGAAACAGTGTCAGGCAGTTGTTCTAGCACCAATTCAGCTTCTTTTTTGCTGCTAAATTCAGCAAAAACGCACGAACCAGTACCAGTCAATCTCGACGGCGCGTATTGTAGCAGCCATGAAAGTTGCTTATCAACCTCTGGGTACAGCATTCGCACAATTTTTTCGCAATCGTTTACGTATTCTTGCTCTAGAAGCGTTGATAGTGCTCGCTTCGGCGTATTTCGAGTTAATTCTGAATGTGTAAATATGTCTACAGTTGCTATGCTCACTTGAGGTTTGACAACGAGATACCATTTTTCATCCGGATTAGCTGGCTGTAGCTTTTCTCCAATCCCTTCAGCGAAGGCGGCATGGCCTCGAACGAAGACAGGAACGTCAGCGCCAAGCTTCAAACCGATCTCGGCGAGTTGATCATCTGACAGGTTGAGTTGCCATAAATGGTTGAGAGCGACTAACACGGTTGCGGCATTTGAAGAGCCTCCACCAATGCCACCTCCCATAGGAAGTACTTTCTTTAACTCAATATCCGCACCGAAAGTCGTCGATGTGTATTGTTGAAGGGCAGTTGCAGCTTTCCAGATCAGGTTGTCTTCTGTCGCAACACCTGGAATTTCAGGTGTGATGGTTATCGAGCTTGTTTCTCGGTTTGCGGTAACCGTAAGTTCATCGCCAAAGTCGACAAACTGAAATAAGGTTTGAAGTTCGTGATAACCATTATCGCGTCGGCCAGTAATATAGAGAAATAAATTCAGCTTAGCTGGCGAAGGCCAGTGCGTTGGCGTTGTTATCATTTTTTCAGTGTCCACTTCGAAACTACAATGTTGATTTTGTTCTCGTTTTGCTTGAATGACAATCGAGTAGGGAGGGGAATTGTCTCTACGTTCGTGCTGTTTTCACTCGAGTTCCTGTTGTCTTCACCAGATAATAGTGTACTCGGCATCTCTGTATTGCGATAGTTAGCAAAATTCAGTGTCCATAATTGACTGCTGACTTGTTTGGACAGAGATTCAAGCGTGTTGGTGCTGTTGAGTTGGTAGCTATCTGCTTGGTCGGGAATGCCAAGAAACCATTGTGGTAGGTGATCAATGGGGATCTGCAATCCAGTAAGTTGCTCTACCAATACAGATGCACTTGCATGGGTGAATACTTGATCATCGTAAGTCACGACTTTTGCACCCAAACTGTCAATTGTAAGGTTCAAGGCGGTTTGACCAAGGAAAGTGGTCAGTCTTAATTGGCTTTGATTTGGGGAGTGCTTCCATATGAAGTTTAGGCTTTGGCGTTGCTCTGGAGAAATGTAAGCGAGCTTGCCTGAAGCTTGATAGTTTTCTATCTGTAAAAGCCTGTTTTGGTGACTTTGCCACTCAACGCTGGTCGGTTGTTCTGGGATAGACGAGCAACCCACCATAATGATGGTCAAAAAAATAAGAGACGTGATTTTTCGAAGCTTGCTCATATTTGCTCACAACTTGTTCAAATTTATCTAAAAAACGTCTCAACTATAGCATTGAATTCACGAACTCAGGAAAACAAATCCCGCTTGCTCTTTAAATAGAGCCATGCATCAAGTAAAATTCGCCCCTTGTTTCCATTCCCTGATCGAGAACTTCTGATACATGTCTTTGCTTGCCGTAGGTATCAATCACAATACAGCGTCGGTTGAATTGCGAGAAAAAGTCGCTTTTGGTCCAGATAAATTATCTGAGGCACTCAAGCAACTTAACGCAAATGCACACGTAAATGGAAGTGTCATACTTTCTACCTGTAATCGAACTGAAGTGTATTGTGACGTCAAAGGCGTGGCAAAAAACAAGATTATCGATTGGTTATCAGTTTTCCATCAAGTTAGCCCTGAAGAATTAAAACCGAGTATCTATATCCATGAAGAACAAGCCGCGATTAAGCACTTAATGCGCGTTGCCTGTGGTTTGGACTCTCTGGTGTTGGGTGAACCACAGATTTTAGGTCAGGTGAAGCAAGCTTATACAGACTCTAGAGATAACAAATCTGTTGATGCTTCAATGGAAAAACTGTTTCAGAAATCATTTTCTGTTGCGAAGCGAGTTCGAACTGAAACTGAAATTGGCGGAAGTGCGGTTTCAGTTGCTTACGCAGCTTGCACATTAGCCAAACACATCTTTGAGTCGATTGCTGAATCAACGGTGTTATTGGTAGGTGCGGGTGAGACGATTGAATTGGTGGCAAAACACCTTTCAGCGAATGGTTGCACCAAGATGATTGTGGCCAACCGAACTCGTGAGCGTGCTTTAGGGCTAGCTGAAGAGTTTGGTGCTGAAGTGATCAGCCTCAATGAGATTCCTGACCATTTACACAGAGCGGATATCGTGATCAGCTCAACCGCAAGCCCGCTGCCTATAATTGGTAAGGGCATGGTCGAGACCGCACTTAAGACAAGAAAACATCAACCGATGTTGTTGGTTGATATTGCAGTTCCTCGAGACGTTGAGTCTCAGGTAGGCGATCTGAATGATGCTTACCTGTATTCCGTTGATGATCTGCAGTCGATTGTTGATGGCAACATTGAACAACGTAAAGTGGAAGCTATCCAAGCAGAAGCGATCGTTAGTGAAGAAAGTGCAGCATTCATGAGTTGGATGCGCTCACTGCAAGCGGTAGACAGTATTCGTGACTATCGCAAATCGGCCAATGAAATCCGAGAAGAATTATTAAGTAAGAGTTTACAATCACTTGCCGCTGGCGGTGACCCTGAGAAAGTCTTACTCGAGCTAAGTAACAAGCTCACAAACAAATTGATCCATGCTCCAACGCGTGCACTTCAAAGTGCAGCTGAGCAAGGAGAACCTGCAAAATTAATGGTCATTAGACAGAGTTTGGGTCTAGAAAACCCTCAATAATATTCGACCTCCAACAGAATAAGACATTATGAAAGCCTCGATTCTAATAAAGCTTGAAACACTTGTTGAACGCTATGAAGAAGTTCAACATCTACTTGGTGATCCCGATGTACTTGGGAATCAAGACAAATTCCGTGCCTTGTCAAAAGAGTATTCTCAATTAGAAGAGGTGACGGGGTGCTTTAAATCATACCAGCAAGCTCAAGAAGATTTAGAAGCTGCTGAAGAGATGGCAAATGAAGACGACGCAGAAATGCGTGAAATGGCTCAAGAAGAAATCAAAGATGCGAAAGCGAACATTGAACGTCTGACTGATGAGCTGCAAATTCTTCTGATTCCAAAAGATCCAAACGATGAACGTAACTGTTTCTTAGAGATTCGTGCCGGCGCAGGTGGTGATGAAGCGGGTATTTTTGCGGGTAACCTTTTCCGTATGTACTCTAAATTTGCCGAGAAAAAAGGCTGGCGCGTCGAAGTGATGAGCAGCAATGTTTCAGAGCAGGGCGGCTTTAAAGAGATGATCGCTAAAATCAGTGGCGACGCTGTTTACGGCACCATGAAGTTTGAGTCTGGCGGTCACCGTGTACAACGTGTACCTGAGACTGAATCTCAAGGTCGTGTTCATACATCAGCATGTACTGTTGCGGTTATGCCAGAGATCCCAGAAGCGGATCTACCAGAGATCAAAGCTGGCGATCTTAAGATTGATACTTTCCGTGCATCTGGCGCGGGTGGTCAGCACGTTAACACCACGGATTCAGCAATCCGTATTACTCACTTACCAACAGGTACAGTAGTAGAGTGTCAAGACGAGCGTTCTCAGCATAAAAACAAAGCGAAAGCGATGGCTGTTCTAGCGGCTCGTATCGTTCAAGCTGAAGAAGAGCGTCGTGCTGCTGCGATTTCAGATACACGTCGTAACCTACTAGGTTCTGGTGACCGTAGTGACCGTATTCGTACGTACAACTACCCTCAAGGCCGTGTTTCTGATCACCGCATCAACTTAACTATCTACCGCCTGAACGAAGTTCTGGAAGGTGATATGCAAAGCCTGCTTGATCCTGTTCTACAAGAACACCAAGCCGATCAACTAGCAGCACTTGCTGAGCACAACTAATTACTATGCAGTCAGCATATACGGTTGAAAGTGCTTTAAAGTCAGCAATCGTACAGCTTCAAGAGGGCGATAACACATCGCCCTCGATTGATGCTGCGGTACTGCTTTGTCACGCCTTAGATAAACCTAGATCTTACCTACTGACTTGGCCTGAGAAGCATCTTACTTCAGAACAAGAATCCGAATTCAATACCCTTCTAAAACGTCGCTTAACCGGTGAGCCTGTGGCTTATATTGTTGGTGAACGTGAGTTTTGGTCATTGCCGTTAAAAGTCTCTCCTTCTACTTTAATCCCACGTCCAGATACGGAACGCTTGGTTGAAGTGGCGTTAGACAAAACGTATGGCAAGCAAGGTGCGATTCTCGATTTAGGAACTGGTACAGGTGCGATTGCTTTGGCATTGGCGTCTGAGATGCCGAACCGACAAGTGACGGGTATTGATCTTCGTCCGGAAGCGCAGCAACTTGCGACAGAAAACGCTCAGCGATTAAATATCACTAACGCCACTTTTTTACATGGCAGTTGGTTTGAACCTTTGATCTCGGTGAATTCTGAAGAAGACGCTGTAAAGTTTTCGTTGATTGTCTCGAACCCACCGTACATTGAGAAGAATGATCCTCATTTATCTCAAGGTGATGTGCGTTTTGAACCGATCACAGCGTTAGTTGCTGAAGAGAAAGGTTTAGCAGATATTCGATACATTTCTGAAAACGCACGAAGCTTTTTAGAAAACGAAGGTTGGTTAGCGTTTGAACACGGTTACGACCAAGGTTTAGCTGTACGTGAGATTATGCAGGCGCTCGGATATCTCGATGTTGTGACAGAGAAAGATTACGGTGGTAATGACCGAGTGACATTGGGTCGTTACTGTTCATAGGTTGCTGTTAATCATCTTGTGAGCAATAGATGATTAACTTGCTAAATTGATACCTTTAACTCGAAAATACACTTAACTCGATAATGCATTTAACGCAGAAATACAGAGAATTAACGCAGAAATGCAGGGCATTAACGGGTATTGTGTGGCTCGTGTTAACGAAAGCACATATAAAAATATAAAGGAATACCATGTACGAAGGTTTAAAACATTTTCACCTACTCACGATTGCTATAAGCGCGCTACTTCTTTCGATCCGTTTCGCTCTGATGATGGCTAACTCACCAAAGCTTAAGCATCCTTTCTTGCAGCGTTTCCCTCATATCAATGACTCGCTACTGCTGTTATCGGGTATTGGTTTGATTTTTATCACTGGCTTTATTCCATTTACACCTGCAGCACCATGGTTAACCGAAAAACTAACCTGTGTTATGGCTTATATCGCACTGGGCTTCTTTGCGCTTAAGCTAGGTAAAAACAAGCTACTGAGAGTGTTCTCTTTCTTCGGTGCGCTTGGTTGGTTAGCGATGGCTGGTAAAATTGCAATGACGAAGACACCAACATTTTTCGGTTAATTATCTCCTTATTTCGGTTAACTACCTATGTACGAATTTTTTGATGAAGACTTTGACCAGCTAGAGTTAGCTGAAGGTGCATTGATCTTAAATAAAGCGATTAACCCAGAAACTCAAGACGGTTGGGCAGAACAAGAGTTGGCGAGATTGTTAAAAGACGCCGAGTTTGCTTTGGTTAACGAAACGGATGAACAGCAGAAGTTTGAATCCTTTATTCGACTATTCTTTTATGAGTGGGGTTTTGCCGGCGATAAAGAAGCGTATTTTTCTTCGGAAAACGCATTTATCGATAAAGTACTTGAGAGAAAAAAAGGCATTCCAGTGAGTCTTGGTGCGATCTTTCTGTATCTAGGTCGCAAGTTAGGCTTCCCTGTTGAAGGCGTATCTTTCCCAACTCAATTCTTACTTAAAGTGAGTTGGTTCGGGCAAGCTGCTGTGTACATTAACCCGTACAACGGTGAGTACGTTGGCGTGCAAACTTTACGAGCATGGCTTATTGGGCATGATGGCCCACTCGCGAAGGTGAAGGCTGAACACTTAGAGGTTGCTGACCACCCAACGATCATTGGTAAGTGGCTAGCGTTGCTTAAGAGTGCATTATTGCGAGAAGAGCGTTATACGCTTGCATTGAAGTGTACCGATCTTGCGTTAACGTTTGTGCCGGATGATCCGTATGAAATCCGTGACCGTGGTTTCATCTATCAGCAACTGGATTGTCACCAGATTGCCGCCACCGATTATCAGTACTTTATCGACCAATGCCCAGATGACCCTGCATCTGAGCTACTAAAATCTCAAGTGAACGTCATGAACGAAAAGACAGTGGTTGTTCACTAATTAATAATTATTTAGAGAGAATATGATGGAACAGAAAACAGTTCACATTGGCAATATGCCAATTGCTAATGACAAGCCATTTACGCTATTTGCAGGTATGAACGTTCTTGAATCTCGCGATCTAGCTATGCAGATCTGTGAGCACTACGTGAAAGTAACAGAGAAGCTGGGTATCCCTTATGTATTTAAGGCGTCTTTCGACAAAGCAAACCGTAGCTCAGTTCACTCATACCGTGGTCCTGGCATGGAAGAAGGTCTTAAAATTTTCCAAGAGCTGAAAGATACTTTTGGCGTGAAGATCATTACTGATATCCACACAGAAGCACAAGCTCAGCCTGTTGCTGATGTGGTTGATGTAATCCAACTTCCAGCGTTCCTAGCTCGTCAAACCGACCTTGTTGAAGCGATGGCTAAGACTGGCGCGGTTATCAATGTGAAGAAGCCTCAGTTCATGAGCCCAGATCAAGTAGGTAACATCGTTGATAAGTTCGCTGAGTGCGGCAACGAGAACATCATTCTTTGTGAACGTGGTTCTTGCATGGGTTACGACAACTTAGTTGTTGATATGCTTGGTTTTGGTGTAATGAAAAAATCATCAAACGGCAGCCCAATCATCTTTGATGTGACTCACGCGCTTCAAATGCGTGACCCTTCAGGTGCTGCATCTGGCGGTCGTCGTGAGCAAACTGTTGAGCTTGCTAAAGCAGGTATTGCTACTGGCATTGCTGGTTTGTTCCTTGAGGCACACCCGAACCCAGATCAAGCGCGTTGTGATGGCCCATCAGCTCTACCACTAGATAAGCTAGAACCATTCTTGAAGCAGATGAAAGCACTTGATGACCTTATCAAAGGCTTCGAGCACATCGAGATCAAATAGCTTTATCTGATGTTAAGCCGCTAGTATTAACTAGAGAGTGTTAACTCGTTATTCGACTGCAATAGATATACGCCCAACTCTTAGAGTTGGGCGTTTTTTTAACGGTGTCCCGTCCTGAAATATGTTTAGTTCACTGAAGCCTCAGCCTATTTGAGCTATGACTGAGCTGTCTAGTTGCTCGTGAACTTGTTTTTCAGATCGTCAATCCAATAGTCGGTGATTAAATCCTTGTTAACAAAACTTCTAATTTCCTAAGAAAGCGGTATAGGTGTGTGAGGTCTGTCCTGTTTGCAGTAAATTACCGACATTCATCACATTTTATAGGTAAACGATTGCCTGTGATGCAGGGGAAGTTTGAGTGTAATCTCATAATTTTGTTACACTTAACTGTCGATCTATGCGTGACCAATTCGACATAAATATGAAATCGTCGTGTTACATTTAGAATGTTAATTTAAGATTAGTCATGTTGAAGTCTTATTGTTCGAACTCCAGACAAGGAGTCGCAATGGATTATAGAAAGCAGTGGATTCCCCTAAAAAGTTCAAAGGTATGACAATGAAGCAACGCCTTATTCTAAAGACAGCACTAAGTGCTGCAATCCTAGCTACTTTGGCTGGATGTGCGTCTCAATCAGCTCATGATTGGAACCAAGACGAAACTTATAAGCTAACTATCCTGCATACGAACGACAACCATGGTCGTTTTTGGCAGAACAAATACGGCGAATACGGCATGTCTGCACGTAAAACGCTTGTTGACCAACTTCGTGCAGAAGTTGAAGCAGAAGGCGGTAGCGTGTTGCTTCTATCTGGCGGTGACATCAACACTGGTGTACCAGAGTCAGATCTTCAGGATGCAGAACCTGATTTTAAAGGTATGAATAAAATTGGTTACGATGCAATGGCATTGGGTAACCACGAGTTCGATAACTCACTAGACGTACTACAAAAACAGATCGACTGGGCAAACTTCCCAATGCTATCTGCAAACATCTACGATAAAGCGACGGGCGAACGTAAGTTCCAAGCTTATGAGATGTTTGAAAAGCAAGGCATCAAGATTGCTGTTATCGGTCTAACAACTGAAGATACCCAAAAGATTGGTAACCCAGAGTTTATTGCTGGTATCGATTTCCGTGACCCTAAAGAAGAAGCGAAGAAACTGATCGCTGAACTTAAAGAAACAGAAAAGCCAGACCTAATTTTCGCTGTGACTCATATGGGTCACTACGAAAATGGTCAACGTGGTGTTAATGCTCCGGGTGACGTAGCGCTTGCTCGTTACCTAAATGAAGGCGATCTAGATATGATCGTTGGTGGTCACTCTCAAGAGCCTGTTTGTATGGAAGGCCCTAACGTTGCGAAGAAAAACTTCAAGCCGGGTGATGAGTGTAAACCCGACGTTCAAAACGGTACTTACATCGTTCAAGCTCACGAGTGGGGCAAGTACGTAGGCCGTGCTGATTACGAATTCCGTAACGGCGAACTAGAGATGGTGAGCTACGACTTGGTTCCCGTTAACCTTAAGAAGAAAGTTAAGATTGACGGTAAGAAACAGCGTGTCTTTATTCAAGATGAAATCGCACAAGATCCAGAGCTGCTTGAATTCCTACGTCCTTTCCAAGAACAGGGCCAAGCTCAGTTAGAAGTTCAAATCGCTGAGACAAATGGCAAGCTTGAAGGTGACCGTAACGTAGTTCGCTTCCAACAAACTAATCTGGGTCGTTTGATTGCTACTTCTCACATGGAGCGTGCAAAAGCAGACTTCGCTGTGATGAACTCTGGTGGCGTTCGTGACTCAATTGAAGCCGGCGATGTGACTTATAAAGATGTACTAACAGTACAGCCTTTTGCAAACATCCTGACTTACACTGATATGACAGGTAAAGAAGTTCTAGATTACCTAAACGTAGTGGCGACTAAACCTGTTGATTCAGGTGCTTATGCACAGTTTGCAGGTATTTCTATGACTGTTGCTGACGGTGAAGTATCGAATGTCTTCATCGGTGGCAAGCAGCTTCGTTTAGACGAAACATACCGCTTTACGGTACCAAGCTTTAACGCTGCTGGCGGTGATGGTTACCCTAAACTGTCTGATCACCCTGGCTTTGTGAACACAGGTTTTGTTGACGCTGAAGTACTAAAAGAGTACCTAGAAGCAAACAGCCCTGTTGATGTGAACAAGTACGCGCCTTCAGGTCAAATGGTTTACAAGTAATTGACCCCAGTTAATTGAATCACTAGGTGCTAAATTAGATTGACTCTAGCACCATGATAAATTTAACTAAAGCGACGCCTCGGCGTTAATGCCGTTCACTTAA
>NZ_JBFRQW010000048.1:0-35179 GCF_041472735.1 Vibrio sp. 10N.261.46.E11 | reverse complement strand
TAATCCGCGATGAACCTTTTCAAAGTGGTAGTACGTGAAGAATTCAGCACCGCGGTGGTCGTAGAATTCTGTTTGGCTGGTGGTTTCCCAGTTTGAACCTTGGCTGTAGGTGAAACCGACAAATAGGCCATCATTGGTGTAGTTCACACCTAATAAACCGATGCGCTGTGTGTCGCCATCTTTGATGTTTTTCACACCGGCATCGACATCATCAAATTCGTTCTGATGGTAAGCCAAACCAATCGTTAGGCCATCCATAACAGTGTATAGCGTTGATGCGCCCATACCGTTTTTCAGGGTTGCTGTTAAACCATCCGCAAGGCCAACATCTTCACGAGTTGTCTGGTAAGTGAAGCCGTATTTCCAGTTGTCGCTGATGTTGTTACGGTAAGTGATTGAGTTCTCTGCACGACCTGTACCTGAAGCAATACCCCAGTCAGACAGGTTGTAGTAGCCAGAGCCACGTGAACCAAATACACGACCCATATCGGTGAACCAAGCCACATCGTAGAAGGTAGACCACTGCTTAGTACCCGCAGCAATCTTGCCGTATTTTTCGTGCTCTACGCCTGCGTATAGAAGTCGGTCGTAAATATTGTCGCCGTTAGCACCTGAGTTGTAACCCCATTCGGCATTGCCAAAGCCAGTCCAGCCGTTATCTAGTCCCATTTGACCTTTAAGGCCGAAACGAGAACTACCGCTGTTCCATTCGCCATTATGATCGCCACCTTTGTCTTGGTAACGAACGTCAAAACGGCCATCTAGTGTTAGGCTGTCGCCCGCGTCATTGGTAAAAGTGTGTGCAGCAAAAGCAGAACCCGAAGTAAGTGCTGTCAGGATCACTGCTGAAAGAATCGACTTTTTCATTGTTATTCTCTTTATTCAGGCCGTAGAAAGCCGCCGTGCTTTCAAGCCCGTTATATAGGTAATGGTTTTGGCAGGGTGTGCCCATCCGTTAGGCACAAGTTGGTTATCTTGGGTGGAGCAAGTTGCCGAGGGCGAGAAGGAGCCCTCGGCAGTCATGTTTATCTAGTGTAGGTATGGACTAGATAGACAATAGGACACAGTTACAGCGTTGGGTTCATGATGGTTGAAGTGCGTTCGAACACATCTAGACCTTGCTGTTGTAGCCAGTAAGGAAGGTCGATAAGAACCCAGTTCTCAGACAGTTTGTCACCGTCACGGTAGTAAACGTCAACTACTTGCATGTTTGCACGTACTTCACCACCAGTCATACCTAGGAAGCCACCTGTTGGTGTGTTTGATAGGTTTGGCCAACCGAAGAAACAAGAGAAGTTACCTTCAGCGAAACGACAAACGTGGCCGTTGAACTTCTTGTCTTTCAGGTTGTTACGGAAAGGAAGTTGGTGCTGTTGTTGGTAGCGAGGAATTGTGTAAGACGCGCCGATACCACATGGGCCGTACCAAATCATGTCTTTTGACCAGCTCTTCGCTAGTACTTCTGGTGGGCAACCCATCGCGCCGCTGTCGTTAAGAGCAGACAGGTCATCAACCATTTTGTTTACTAGAGCAAGTGTCGCAACACCTTCTTCTGGAGCCGCGTCTTCGAATAGCAGACCATCGTGGTTGCGTGGGCCAGGGTATACGAAGTGCCTACCAGTTGATGGTGGAAGTGGGTAGCAACCCGCTTGATCCATCATGCCTAGTAGGTCTAGGAACAAGCCTGTCTTAGTGATTTTGCCATCAACAACACAGTTAAATTCTGCGTAGCGAACGTTCATTATCTTACCAGTTGGGCGCATGCCTAGGTATTCAGCGTCGAATAGACCCATGAAGTGACCCATGCTCATTACCCAAATCTCATCTGGGTTAACTTCGTTGTTACCACCGATGAAGATGTCTTGACGACGCTGCATGCGTGTCATCGATTTCATCATTGGCGCCCAGAAAACGTCAGCTGCTGCTTGTGCGCCTTCTTGCTCACGGAATGGGTAAACACCGCGCCACAAGTAGTCTTCAGAAGTGTGTGCTTTTAAAACTTCAGCAACGTTCTCGTGAGTTGCGTTTTCCATTGCATCAAAGTATTCGCGAACAATGCGTTTAGCTTCTTGATATTTAGACATAATTCATTCTCTTTTTGTTGTCGAGTCAACATTCGGAACAGGACTCGATTTGGATTTTTTTACCGGCTGACTATTCAGCCGGATTGATGTTTGTTTCGTGTCTTTAGAGGCGTTCAACTTTTTGAGTTTTCAACTAAAGGGGATTAAGCTTTTGCTGTTTCCGCTTTTTTGCTCTTGTCGAAGATGCCGCCTTTCAATGTTTCTGGTAGTGATAGCCACAGTAGACCAGCCACAATCCATACGATTGGTGAGCCCCACATTGCTGTCGCAAGGTCGCTGCGCTCTTGGATGAATACCAGCACCATTGGTGCCCACATGCCGATGATACGACCGCCGTGGAACAGTGCTGCACCGAAGCTACGTAGGTGAGCAGGGAACAATTCAGAGAAGTAACCACCCCATACCGCAGAAGCAGACAGACCGAAGTTGTAAATAAGACCTAGGATAGCCAGCATGTTTAAGCTGCCGATCATCACGTCGCTTGGTGCGACAAAGAATACTGAAGCCATAACACCCGCAAGGATGAAACCAAACGCGTTCACTTTACGGCCGTATTTATCGGCGATTGCACCCCATACCCAAGCACCAAACAGAGAACCGAATGCCGAGATAGAGAAGATGATGCCGATGGTCGCACCGTCAAATTGGCGAACATCTTTTAGGTACGTTGTCACGAAGCCAGAGAAGAATTGGTAGCCGTAGAAGTTAAGGCCAGCCAGTAATAGACAAGTGATCGTTAGCTTGCGGTAAGGCGCGCTTAGCATTTCACCCCAAGAACCTTTCTTCGCTGGTGCATTAGATGCTTCAGCTGCGGCTTGATCTTCTTCACCGTAGGCGATCACTTTCTTGTCGCTAGGCAGGATGAAGATCATCAGGGCAGCTGCAACTAGAGGAGGAATACCACCCACCCACATTAGGCTCTGCCAAGGTGCGTCGATGCTAGAAATGAACGCTGCGTACGCACCCATTGCCATTAGCGCAACAGAGAACATGGAGGAAGCGAATGCCGTTAACTTACCGCGCACGGTTGGTGTGAATAGGCCGATCATCAGGCTTACTGCTACCGTGAAGTAACCACCCAAAGAAATACCGATAATGAAACGCATCGCTGCCCACATCGCGTAGTCGGTAAACATCATGTTGATGATGGTTGCACCACCGTTTAGTGCAGTGATGACAATAAGAGTCGATTTCTTACCAAAGTTTGATGCCACCCATGCACAGCTTAGGGCACCAATAAGTGCGCCAACCGACTGCCATGTATAGAACTGAGCGGTATCCGCCAAGTTAATACCATCATACGCATCAACGATGTATGGGCGTACGTAGTCAATAATTACAAAGTTATAACAATAGAAAAAGTAGCCAACTAGAATTGCAAGATAAGCAGCTACCCTTTGAATCATAGGAACTTCGCTCATGTGTTTTTTAGTAGTCATGACCGATAAACCTTTATTTTATATAGGGTGGTTGTAGTTTTGATTATTGTGCAGTGGTTATTGATATTCACCACACCGTCTTCGTTTCGGGAGAGATAATAGAGTTTTTGTGGTTATTAGATCCGTGATCAAAGTCAATTTTAAAATGAGTGCGTACCCATTTTGTGTATTTTAGTGATCTGGATCCCGTTAGATCGTGAGTTTGGGATTTTTGGGACGCTTTGAGCGTTTATTCGTCTATATTAGTGACAGTACTCACACTTACTGTGGCTTTTTGAGGGAATATATCCAATTTTGAGTAATATTGGCGGCGAATGATTAGAAGAATACAATAAACGGAATCTAAAAATGGTTACGTACTCAAGTTTTGTGGTTGTTGCTCTTTATGTATTAACTACTTTATTTATCAGCTACTTAGTAAACAAACGCTATAGCGTTGGTGGCGACTTTTCGACTGGTGGAAAACAATTTGGTTGGTTTACGGCAGGTGTGTCGATTCTTGCAACCTACATCAGTGCGATGACGTTCGTGGGTATGCCGGGCTGGGTTTATAGCTCTGGCATGGAAGCGATGAGCGTCCATCTGAATTACCCAATAGTGATCTTTTTCGCTGTGGTTTTCTTTGTTCCAGTGTTTTACAAGCTCGGCCTGACCTCTATTTATGAATACTTAGAGCACCGCTTTGGCGTTGTCGCTCGCACGATCAATTCCATCGTGTTCATTGTGGTTCAGTGTATTTCGGCAGGGGTGATTTTGTATGCGGTGGCATTGATCTTGGTGCAAGTGCTACCAGTGAGTATCTCCGAGGCGATCATCTACATCAGCTTATTTACCGCCTTGTATACCTATGCGGGGGGCATCTCAACTGTCATATGGACAGACATGCTGCAGTCGGCAGTATTGATTATTGGCAGTATCGCGATCTTTGGTTTATTGCTCATGAAGATCGATGCGGGGGAGGTGTTGTCTCCTGAGCATCTGAATATCATCAACCTAGGTTTTGATCTTGGCGTCGACACCACATTGTGGGCGGGTGTAGTGGCAGTGAGCTTTTTGCACCTGAGCGTATATGGTGCTAACCAACTGATTATCCAAAGAACACTGGCGACAAAAAACGTTCAGACAGCGCAAAAATCCATGCTGCTTTGTGGTTACGGCGCGTTCTTCATCTATCTGTTTTTTTCTGTGATGGGCGTTCTGCTGAGTGTCTTTTATCAAGACACCAGCTTTGAGAACAGTAATGAAGTGATTCTCGATTTCGTGTTTAACCACACTAACCCAATCATTGTTGGGCTTGTGATTTCTGCACTGTCGGCAGCAGCGATGTCGACGCTGGATTCCACTTATAATTCAATGGCAACTGTGGCGACATTCGATTTCTATAAGCGCTTTTTCCGTAAATCAGCCTCCGATGCGCATTACGAATCGGTGGCAAGAAAAATGAGCCTCGTTGCTGCCGCTTCGGTGGTTGTGCCTGCGTTACTGGCGGTCTCTAATGAATCAGTGCTTAAAACTATTGCCAGCCTAACTTCAATTTTTGTTGGTATTCGCCTTGGCTCTTTCATCCTTGGGTTGTTCTTCAAGCAAGCGAATGAAAAAGGCGTTATAGCGGGCAGTATCGGTAGTGTCGTAGTGGTATTTATTGCCAAATACAGTGGCATCTCTTGGCCTTGGTTTGCCTTAATTGGCACGGTGGTTTTCTTAGTTCTAGGTGTTGTTGTGAGTCGTTTCTGGGGAGAAGTGACGCAGCAACAAAACGAATTTATAGCCAAGCAGAAGCACTTGTTCGCCAAGCCTACTGCGAGTCATTACGGCTTGTTGGTATTCGCTGTTGTGACAATCGCTGCTTGTACTGTTATCCCTGATTGGCTCTATGCCGCTCTTTCTTAATTGACCGACTCTTTACTGGTATATCTATGTTATCGATCTTTGATATCTACAAAATTGGTGTGGGGCCATCGAGCTCACACACTAACGGCCCAATGATTGCGGGTTTCCATTTCACTCAATTGGTCGCGGATAAAATCACAGAAGTGGTTCGTGTTCAGGTCGATCTTTATGGTTCGTTATCGTTAACCGGAATAGGGCACCATACCGACAGAGCAACCATCTTGGGCTTGCTCGGCAATAAGCCAGATACGATTAAGATCACCAGCGCTAATGAAGCGATGCGTCTTGCTATCGACAGTGGTGAAATGCAGTTGAGCGGCCATCACACCATTAGCTTCAACTATCAAACCGACATGCTATTCCACGAAGACAATCTGCCTTTGCATGAAAACGGCATGATGATTACCGCGTTTGACCAAAGCGGAAGCGTAATTGTTGATGAAACTTACTATTCGATTGGCGGCGGTTTTATCGCAACCGCGGATGAACTGCAAAACGGCACTCAAACCCAAGCAGTAGAAGTCCCCTTGCCATTCAAAAATGCCGATGAAATGCTGAAAAAAGCCGAAAGCAGCGGTATGAGCTTGGGTGGCATGATTCTGAAAAATGAAGCGGCTTTCCAAGGCGATGATGTTATCTCAGAAAAGGCCGATCAAATCTTGCGAGTGATGACTCGCTGTATGGAACGCGGATTTGAAACTGAAGGTATTCTTGATGGCGGTTTGAACGTCACACGTCGTGCGCCAAACTTGTTGAAGAAGCTTGAAGCGAATGCGGCGGTTGAAAACGACCCAATGGAAATCATGGACTGGATTAACTTGTTTGCTTTTGCAGTTAGCGAAGAAAATGCCGCCGGCGGACAAGTGGTGACATCACCAACCAATGGGGCTGCGGGTGTGATTCCTGCGGTATTGATGTATTACCATCGCTTCATTAAAGAACTCGACACCAAGCAACTGAAAGATTTCTTAGCGGTATCGGGTGCGATTGGTATTTTGTACAAAACCAATGCTTCAATTTCTGGCGCGGAAGTAGGGTGTCAAGGTGAAGTGGGTGTGTCGTCTTCTATGGCGGCAGCGGGTTTAACGGCATTACGTGGTGGCAGTAATGAGCAGATTTGTATTGCAGCAGAGATTGCGATGGAACACTCACTCGGAATGACGTGTGATCCGATTGGTGGCTTAGTACAAGTACCGTGTATTGAACGAAATGCGATGGGGGCGATGAAGGCGATTAATGCGTCTCGCATGGCATTGAAACGCAATAGCAAATCTTTGATCTCGTTGGATAAGGTCATCGCGACCATGTATCAAACGGGTAAAGACATGAATAAAAAATATCGTGAAACGTCTCTCGGCGGCTTAGCGCTGATTCATTTAGCTCACCCTTGTGAATAGAAAAGCGTAAATAAACGATACTCGTTTGAAACAAAGCCCAACCCTAAGTTTTAGAAACCTAGGGTGTTGGGCTTTTTTGCTGAAAGAACAGGGCAGTCAGAAGAAGTGAATTAGTCCACAAGAGGAAGTTGATAGCTGTTTTTCAACTCTTTAACCGAGATATTAGACTGAATCGAACTGACACCTTTCACTCGTCTGATCGAGCTAATTCGCTCAAAGTACTCTTCCAAATCTTTCGCTAGCACTTGAATCATATAGTCGGCACCACCTGCAATACAGTGGCCCATTGGAATCCAATCTGTCACCGCGACAAATTCTTCAAACGGTTCGGTATTTTCAACTTCGTGGTTACCTAGTGTCACTAGAGTGAAGCCTGAAACGTGAAGCCCGAGCTTCTTACGGTTGAGCTGGGCTGTGTACCCATCAATATAACCGGTCTCTTCCATACGCTTCCAACGGCGCCAGCAAGGTGTTTCACTGAGGTTTACTTTTTCTGCTAGCTTGCTGTTGCTCATACGGCCATCTTTTTGAATGTGGCCAAGAATAGCAATATCTGTATCATCTAACACTTCGTTGGTGGATTCTTTCAGTTTCATGCTTTATTTTGAAAACTTTTGCTCAAATTTGAGTTAATACTAGCGCATATAGCAATTTAATTCCTAGTCGAACCTGTAAACTTTGCCCCAAACAACATACTACTAACTAGGAGAGAAAGAATGAGCGCTCAATTGATGCTGGCGTTCTTGCTGTTTTCAATATCAATTGGAATTACACCAGGAGCTGGAAATATTGCATTGCTTGGGATATCGAGCCGATATGGATTTGCGGCGACGTTGCCTTTTGTCTCAGGAAATGCTTTTGGCATTATTGTCATATTGGCAGGGTCTAGTGCTGGATTAGTAAGTCTGTTTACTCTTTATCCAGAAATCTACACGATAATGAAGTACCTTGGTGCGGCTTATTTACTGTTTATGGCTTGGTCTATTGCCAATATGGAAATAGAGCAGGATCATTCAGCAAACCGTTCGGGTTTTGTTTCGGGTGTATTAATTCAAGTGTTAAACCCGAAAGGGTGGATTGCTTCTTTGACCGTTTTTTCTCAGTTTATTACCACGCAGGCAGACTATTTGATTCAAGTCGTCACAATTACCACCATTATGGTCGTGACGGGTGTGCTGTGTATGTTGGTTTGGGCTTACTGTGGAACCATGCTTACCAGGCTACTGCAATCTCCAAAGCAGATGATGTTTGTTAACCGCTGTTTGGGCGGTAGCCTAGCGCTTGTGGTTGCCTTTATGCTTTATCAACCGGCATAGACCACAGCTTTAAAAGATTGTTGCACTAGAGTTCGAGTCACCGGCTGGCGGCTCGAGTTTCCTTGGTGAATGACGACTCTCTCAATCCCATTTCGTACTCCTTACAAATCGATTCAACTAATAACCTAATCAACAACACATCTCTTCGGTATCTTTCATCTTTAAACCCATAAATAACAAAAAATTATCATTAATATAATTTATGATAATTTCATTTAATTAGCCTATCTCCTTATACTCTCTCCATCGAAACGAAACACCGAAGCTAATCTTCGGAAAGCATAGAATTAAAAACGAATTTGGAGCAAGTTATGAAAATGAATCACGTAGGCATCATGGTTGGCGACATGGACAAAGCAGTTGAGTTTTACACCAAGGCTCTAGGTCTAAGAATCGTGATGAACAATACCAAAGTGATGGAAGAGCGCGAATCAGCAATTGGCCGTATGTGTATCGCAGTATTTGGTGAAGGCTTCAAAGGCTTCAACATTGCACACCTAGTGACATCTGATGGCATCGGTGTTGAGTTGTTCGAAATGAAAGATCGCCAAGAGCGTCACGAAGTAGACTTCTCTCGTCTAGGCATCTTCCACTTCTGTCTACAGCTTCCAAAAGAGCAGTTCCATTCAGCTATCAAGCGCGTTGAAGAGTTTGGCGGTAAGGTTCGTATGGACATCATGCGTTACCACCCAGAAGACGAACTAAAACAAGCGCAAATGGTTTACTTAGAAGACCCGTTTGGCAACCTATTCGAATTCTACTCGCATACATACGAAGACACGTACGCGACTGATTACGAGTAATAGCGTTACCGACCTGCCATAAGGTAGAAACCGAAACACCCCCCTAAAGAGGATTGGTAGCGATACCAATCCTTTTTTGCGTGTCTTTGATGAGAGAAGGGGCACTTAATATTAGACTCGGGCATAAATAAACCTGTCTTCGGGTGTTCTTTGAACCGCAGTTTTTTGTGTTGAATGACTAATAAACAAAAAGATTTAAAGTGTTGTTAAAGTTGACGTTTTAAGGATAAAACCTTTCATGAACATGACGGAAGAAAGCGTACACCATGAAAATATTGGTGCATCTTACCGGATGGTAGCCTTAGCTGTGCAGTGACTATACTCAGCAATATATGGCGAACCAAAAAACAGCGAAAACAGAGAAAAATGCACAGATTAGCGCACCCAAATTACATGAAAAAATCACATATTATCTTTACTGCTCTTATTCTTATGGTATTGGCCGGATGCACTTCAACGTCGGCTGTCGGCAGTTCTAAAACAAAGGATTATGCCAAGTCACATGCTCTTGCTGGTAAAGCTTCTTGGTATGGCGATAAATTCCATGGAAGGCTCACTGCAAGTGGTGAGACGTATAATATGAATGCCTATACGGCGGCTCATAAAACCTTGCCCTTTGGGACTATAGTGAGAGTGACCAATACGAGCAATAGTAAATCTGTCGATGTGAAAGTTAACGATCGAGGCCCTTATGTAAAAGGCCGAGTTATCGACCTTTCGCACAAGGCATTTGCAAAAATTGGCAATGTTAAGCAGGGCACCTTGCCTGTCAGAATCGAGATTGTTGATGACAGCAATACCTTTAGGTACAAGCACTAAGACCCCGCTTGTTTGTGAATCTAATAGGATTGGTAGGAATACCAATCCTTTTTTTGTAGGGATTGTCATTACTGAGGGGGACTAAATTGGATTTGGACAGAAATGAGTTTCGTAGAACCAAGTATTAGCAAATCACGAATTAGCATAAGTATGGAAAGTCACTAAGCTCACTGTCCAGTATTGATGGTGCACATCAGTGCGTGGCAAAGTGAGCTTGTTGTTCATTCTTATATTTCCCATGTTCCACTGTTTAATAAGTATAGAAAGCGAGTGGTAAGAATCATATCGCGGATTTTTAATAATAAAGTGTCCGTAGTTGCTCTACTGACTAAGTTAACTTGCCGTATATTTTGTGGTGACTCCTACTCAGCACCGAACATCAATGAAACGCCATTGATTCATTCACCAACGAAACAATTCCCATAAGCTTCTGAATAATTTACTGTTATATGAACTATAAAAATGGATTTAACGTATTACCAAGGATGTAAGTTTATGTTTTCACAAGGCTTACTCGCATTACTAATAAAAACAAGCCGAGGTTAGGATGAAAAAAATATTATTGCTGCTTAGTGTGATTCTATTGGGTGGTTGCGTGGGCATGCCTGAAACAGTAAAGCCCGTTCAACAGTTTGAATTGGATAGATACTTAGGCAAATGGTACGAGGTGGCTCGCTTGGACCACTCGTTTGAGCGTGGCTTAGATAACATCAGTGCCGAATATAGTTTGCGTGATGATGGTGGCGTAAAGGTGATTAACCGCGGCTATTCGGCGGAAGATGGCGAATGGAACGAAGCGGAAGGCAAGGCGTATTTTGTCGAAGGCAGCGATCAGGGGTATCTGAAGGTGTCGTTCTTTGGCCCCTTCTACGGAGCTTATGTGGTGTTCGAGTTGGATAAAGAGAACTACCAATACGCGTTTGTTTCGGGCCCAGATACTGATTACTTGTGGTTACTTTCAAGAACACCAGAGGTTGCGCCAGAAGTGATGGAGAAGTTCAAAGCAATGTCTAAAGAGCGCGGCTTCAATACTGATGAATTGATTTACGTTGAGCACAGCAAATAAGCTGAGCGCGCTAGGTTGACGACAGTTGATTGAGAAAAAGGAACAGATGATGAATGCATCTGTTCCTTTTTTATTAGTTTGGTTTGGTTTTGAATTTTGTATGAGCTAGCCTTGGCGGCGAACCTGCAAAACACTGAGTACCGATAGTGAAATGAAGAATGCTGGGTCGCTCCAGCCAAAGCCAACAAAGATTCCTGTAAACGCTGCATACAGTGTGATGGTGGCACCCAGCATATTGGTCACAACCAAACCTTGGATGAGCTTTTTGGCACTGACTCCGGGCTCAATATCTCGCAATAACCAGCTTATCGCGGCAATACCACCCAAAAAGATACTGGTGTGTTGAGAGAGAAAATAAGCGTACTTATCATTAATTTCTACGCCGTACATAGGCCACATGACCGTTGGTAGGAAAAACAACGCCAAGGCAAACCCTGCGTAAATGATGCCGTGTAGGCTTAAAAACGTTTTATTGTTCATTTGTTATCTCTCTATCTCGTGCCTTTCGCTGTTTCTATTTTTCATTTCAATCGCTTTGTTTTCATTCAGCGAATTAACTAGTCGTTGATTGGGCCTTTGTTAATGGTAGTTAAAGGCTGGTTCACGTCAAAAATCACACCACGTACTTCATCGACGCCCATCTGTTTAAGGCGAGCGCTATGCATCGCTAGGTACGTCTCTGCACTGATTTGGTCTTCAAAAAGGTAGACACCACCGCCCAGTTTTTCTGCTTCGTTCTCTGTCCAAATTTTCCAGATCATACCCGGTTCGTTGTTAATAGACTTTGCTAGGTCAACGAGTGTGTTCGACATCTCTTCACCAAATGGGCCGCTAAATTCAAAATCGACTTGTAATAATTTCATGGTTATTTCTCCAAATAGTTACTTGGTATTACGCTGAGACTCATGGTCATTTCGCAAAACATAGGAGGCTTGATTGCCTGTTGAAATAGATAGTACCTGTAAAAAACAGACAGAAAAGTTCATAATATAGTTATTAACTGTCAGGATTTTAGACCGATGAGATTGAAGACCACCCTAGACCAATGGCAAACCCTTTATGAGATTGACCGCGCAGGCAGTATTCAGGCAGCGGCATTGCAATTGAACAAGAGCCACACCACGCTGATCTATGCGCTGAGAAAGTTGGAGGATCAATTAGGCGTGACTTTAGTGCAGGTTGAAGGTCGTAGGGCGGTATTGTCGGAGGATGGGAAATCACTGTTGCGCCGTGCAAGCAGTATGTTGGAACAAGCTCGCGAGCTAGAGTTGATCAGTGAACAGCTAGCGAAAGGTGTTGAGTCTGAAATTGTGGTTGCTGTTGATCACTTGTGCTGCCTTGAACGCCTTTATCAACCGATGGCTGCATTTTTGACGGAGAACAACACCACATCGATACAAGTGATTGAAACGTCTTTGTCTAAAACAACCGAACTGGTGACTCAAGAACTGGCTGATGTGGCTATCATCAACTTGCCTATTACTAATTACTCAGCCGAAGCCTTTGGTTTTACGATGATGGAGCCAGTAGTTGCTAGCTCACATCCGTTAGCAAGTGCCGTTTCAGTGTCGTTGAATCAACTGTCGTCTTTGCCGCAAATTGTGGTGCGAGATTTAGGTGCTCAAACTAGTCAAGGCAGCAAAAAGCAAGGGAACAAACAGGATGTGGGCTGGTTGAAGTCGAGTCAGCGTATTACGGTGGACAATTTCGACCATGCGTTTGGCGCGGTAGAGCAGGGAGTCGGGTATTGTCGACTACCAAAGCACATTGTTGAAAGCCGAGGAAGTGACAAGCTCACGGTATTGAATGTGGAAAATGGCAGTGGATACCAAGTCCCGCTTCATCTGACTCTGCCGAAAGGTGCGAAGACAGGCCCAGCCGCAAAGCGTTTCTATGAACTGCTTCTTGAATCAGCCCAGAATGCGGACTAAGTGCTATGAGAAACTTAGTTATGAGTTATCAGCAATTAACGAGGCTGATTGCCGTTCAAGAATAGTGCAACACATTCACGCGTGTAATTCAGTCTTTCATTATCAGACTCGCCGCTGTCGTGTCCGAAGAATGCCCAATAAGCCGACTTTCCATGAAACATCAGCAACAATTGTCGTGCAGCAATGATCGGTGAACTTGATGTTGAAAGCGTTAAGTCACCAGAATCTATTTTCGACTGCAAATAATCAGCAAGTAATTTGGTGGTTTTCTGAGGCCCAGTTTCTAAATAGATAGAGGCGATCTCTGGATGCGTATTCGCTTGGCTAATGGCATTTTGAAAGGTTTGTCTAGATTGTTCATCAAGTAATAAATCCTGAAACTTCACACCAAACTTCACCAACTCATCACCCACCGCAGCATCCATATCAAAGGCTGCAGGACTGAGTTCTCGCTCCGCACACTTGGTTTGCATGCAGGTTTCGAAAAGTTCGTCTTTGTTTTTAAAGTGAGAGTAGACCGTTTGCTTGGAAACGTTCGCCGCTTTGGCTATCTGATCCATATTGATCTTGAAGCCATATTCAGAGAAAAGTTGGCTGGCTGCGGTTAAGATCTGCGATCTTTTCTGTTCACTCTTGATGATTTTAGTCACGTGCTTGCTTCTCGTTACTTAGTGTTGTCTCGTTACCCAGTTTGTCTCGTTGCTTTGTGCCTGTTGGTGCTCAGTTCTATGTGTCTCGTTTTACGCTAAGCATTATGCTTTTTGTGATGGTTTTATCAATCATTAACGATGAAACTTATTTTTAACATAATCAAACTAGACAGTCTAGTTTGATTTGGTTAGTCTAAAAAAAGAACATAATTGAGTACCGCATAGGAACAGTACGTATGTATAAATTGATGAAGGGAAGTGCGGTGGCGTTGTCTCTATCGGCTTTTCTTGTTGGATGTGGCGAAAAGGAACAAGCCCAAGATTCGGTTGATTCAACCAATCAAACGGCTTCGAGCGTCCAAACCATTTTAACCGTGGAAACGATGGCCTTAGCGCTGTCTTCCTCTTATGCAGTGCAGCGTGAATATGTTGGTGTGGTTAAGGCGGGTCAGCAAGCCAATTTAGGCTTCGAACTGGCGGGTAAAGTGAATGAGATTCTAGTGGATGTCGGTGACACAGTAAACGAAGGTCAACCCCTGATTCGATTAGACACTCAACTGTTACAGACTGAATCGAGCCAGCTAAAAGCGCAAGCCGAAGAAGTGAAAGCTCAGTTGAGTCTTGTTGCCGCGAACTTAAAACGTCAGCGTTCACTAAAAGCAAAGGGCTTCAGTGCCGAAGCGGAGATTGACTCGTTAACCAGTGAACAACGTGTGTTGCAAGCTAACTTACTTCGCATTGATGCCTCGGTAAAAGGTAATGAATTGAAGTTGGTTAAGTCGACGGTTCGTGCGCCTTATTCGGGCACTATCGCAACGCGTTTTGTGTCGTTGGGTGATGTGGTGAATGTCGGTAATCCAACTTTTACCTTACTTGCATCGGAAGGCAAAGAAGCCTTTATCGGTATTCCAGCCCATCAAATGCAAAAGGTAACCTCGCTCTCTTCGCCAAGCATTCGTGTTGGGCGAGATGATTATTCAGTGACGCTGCTAAATCCGGGTGCCATGGTCGACACGCAATCTCGCAGTGTCGGCTTACGTTATCTTTTCCCTGAGCAAGCGACTGTTTTAGAAGGTCAACTTGCATACCTTAAGTTTGACGAGCAAGTCGACGACCAAGGTTATTGGGTGCCATTAACGGGTTTGATTGATGGTTTACGCGGTGTGTGGAACATCTTTGTAGTGGGTGAAGACAATAAGGTTGAACGCCGCAGTGTTCAGGTGCTGTTTGCCAACAATCAGCAAGCGTATGTGAGTGGTGCCATTGAGGACGGAGAGCAGGTGATCGCGAGTGGTCTACATCGATTGGTTCCAGGTCAAACCGTGAAGTCAACCAGCGTTACTGCTGAATAGGAAGTAGTATGAAAATCATAGAGACTATTTCCAATACTCGACTGCTCATCTTAATGACGGCACTACTGATGGTGAGTGGTATTTCAGCCTTCATGACGTTGCCGCGTGCAGAAGATCCGGTAATCATCAACCGATACGCCAACATTACCACCAGTTTCCCCGGTGCCAGTGCTGAACGTGTTGAAACCTTGGTTACTGAGGTGATTGAGAACAAGTTGCGTGAGCTGAGTGAAGTTAAACTGGTGAGTTCAACTTCAAGGCCGGGCGTGTCTATTGTCACCTTAGAACTTAATGACACCATCACCGAGCCGGAACCGGTTTGGTCTCAAGCACGTGACAAACTGTCTGATATCGAATCCATTTTACCTGCGGGTGCGCATTCTCCCGATCTCGACAGTGACCACACCTACGCTTTTACCTCGATTACTGCGCTGACTTGGTCTGGTGCCGGTGAGCCTGACCGATTAACGCTGGGTCGTTATGCTAAAGAATTAGCCAAGCGACTGAGAACCTTGTCGGGCACTGAATTCGTTGATGAATATGGGATGCCGCAAGAAGAGATTCAAATCAGCTTGCGCACTGTCGATGCTGCTGCGCTTGGGCGATCGAGTGCAAATATCGCCGAATCTTTGGAAGGGGCTGATGCTAAGAACTCGGCAGGTGAATTGGTCAGTGCTTATTCTCGTTTTGGTTTAGAGATTGAATCCGAACTTGATTCCATTGAGCGTATTAAACAAGTCCCAATCGCGACCGACAGCAATGGTCACATCATCCGCATGGAGGACATTGCATCGGTGAGACGTGGCGAGAAAACCCCACAAGGCCAGATTGCCATTATTGATGGTGAGCCGGGTGTGATTGTTGCGGCAAGAATGTACCCTGATCTGCGAGTTGATAACTGGACGTCGCGAGCCAACGCGCTGATTAGCAAGTTTGAGCAAGAGTTACCAAGTAACGTTAAGGTGACTGTACTATTTAATCAGCAAGGTTATACCGAGACTCGCTTAGACGATTTAGGCAAGAGCTTGATGATCGGTTTCGGTCTGATTTTGATTGTTCTATTTGTCACTTTAGGTGTGCGTGCCGCGATCTTAGTGGCAATTTCTCTGCCGTTAACCTCATTGTTGACCCTGTCGATCATGAAAATTACCGGTGTACCGATTAACCAAATGTCGGTGACAGGCCTAATTGTAGCACTGGGGATCATGGTGGATAACGCGGTGGTGATGGTCGATACCATTCAGGCTTACCGCTTGAAAGGACAACAACGAGCTGAAGCGACCATGAATGCGTTGAAGCACTTGTGGGTGCCTTTGCTGGGTTCAACATTAACCACGGTTCTGGCGTTTGCGCCGATCATTCTGATGCCGGGTGCATCGGGTGAGTTCGTGGGGGGAATTGCGATTACTGTGTCTTTCTCACTGATCGGTTCTTACATTATTTCGCATACCTTAATTGCAGGCTTGGCGACCAAGTTATTACCGAAACAACTCAGTGATGTGGATAAGAAAGGGCAGCATCATTGGTACATGACCGGTTTGAGAATTCCTGCGTTGACGCGTTGGTTCTCGTCTTCTGTCCGCTTTGGTGTGACGCATCCAATCATCACTATTGCTCTGGTGTTGTTGGTACCGTTTACTGGTTATTGGAGTATGTCTCAGCTGACTGAGCAATTCTTCCCACCATCAGATCGAGACATGTTTGAGATTCAGGTGTACATGCCGCCGCAAGCGAGCATTTATGCGACCAAGAATACCTCTGAAAAAATCGACGATATCATTCATCGTTATCCTGAAGTAGAACGTATCGATTGGCTCGTGGGCGCTAACTTCCCATCCTTTTATTACAATTTGCAGGCTAGGCAAAACAACGCGCCTTACTTCTCGCAAGCGATGGTGAAAACAGAGAACTTTGACCAAGCCAATGCGCTGATTCCTGAGTTGCAAAAGGTGTTGGATGAAGAGGTAGCAGAAGCACAAATTTTGGTACGAAAGCTTAATCAAGGGCCTCCATTTACTGCGCCTGTTGAGCTGCGTGTTTATGGCGAAAACCTCGATACATTAAAAGCGATTGGTGAAGATGTTCGACTGATTCTGGCAGGTGTTCCTCATGTGACTCACACTCGAGAAACATTGCAACCGGGTACGCCTAAGGTGTGGTTGAAGGTCGATGAAGACACCGCGAAACTTAACGGTATTTCACTCAATCAGTTTGCTGGCATGTTGCAAACCACACTAACTGGTCGTGAAAGTGGGTCTGTGATAGAGGGCAGTGAATCGGTGCCAATCCGTGTTCGTGTTGCGGATGATGCGCGTGAAAACTTGGCGCACTTAAGCAATATTCGTTTGCCAATCAGTTCTGATGTTTACTCGACGGGGATTAACGTTTCAACTCTGGCTGAGCTTGAACTGACTACCAGTCGCGGCGCGATTACTCGTCGTAACGGGCAGCGTGTGAATACCATCGAGGGTTACATTGAAGCGGGTGTCTTACCTCAAACGGTACTTAATGAATTCCAAAAACGCTTAGCAAGCTATGAGATGCCATCGGGTTACACCATTGGTTTTGGTGGCGAATCTGCTGAACGAGACAATTCAGTCAATAGCTTGATCTCGAATGTCGCCGTTGTGGTGGTATTGATGGTGTTGGTGGTGGTGATGTCGTTCAACTCGTTCCGCATGAGTAGCATCATCTTCATGGTGGCGGGATTGGCTGGTGGTTTGGGGTTGCTGTCGGTTTGGATCTTCGGTTATCCGTTTGGTTTCACGGTGATCATCGCGATGCTTGGGATTGCGGGCTTAGCGATTAATGCTGCCATCGTGATTCTGACGGAATTGAAACTCGATGAGCGAGCTTCATCAGGCAATGTGGATGCGGTAGTTGAGGCAGTGATGTCGTGTACTCGTCATATCAGTTCAACCACGATCACAACCGTTGGCGGTTTTATGCCATTGATCATCGCTGGTGGTGGCTTCTGGCCTCCGTTCGCGGTCGCAATTGTGGGCGGAACGGTATTAACCACGCTTATTTCTTTCTACTTTGTGCCTGTGGTTTATCACTTAATGACTAAAAATCAGCCTAAAAACATAGTGACTCAAACAACATGATTTATTCCAAATTGTTTATGGTCGTGATCTTATACTGTGGAAACAAGAGTTTGTTTTCACGACTAATGCAATCATTAATCAATGAATAAGATGTGCTTGTGACAGACACAAAAACGCCCTGATATTCAGGGCATTTATTGTGAGATTAATAGCTGTTGTATGAATGGCACAACTCAATCACGGAAGTACTTACCAAGCACCTAAGTATGACTTGTAAGATTGTAGGCGAACCGTTGCTGCACCGATTACATCGATGAAGCCCCAGAACGGATGTGGCTTCTCAGCCGAGATCCAAGCTGCACCAGTTGAACCTATAGGGATGTTGTAACCTTCTGGTTCGATGATCTCAAGTACGATGGTACGGCCTAAACCATTACCGTTTCTTACGACGTGTTGACCGACGCTTTGTGGCCCCTGAAGTGGAGAAATACTCGACTCACCGGTACCTGCATTAAAGCTGTGTACTTTTGCTCGGAACACGTGACCTGGGTATGCATCAACGAAGAATTCAGCGAAATCTCCTACTTGAACATAACCGTAAGTTTGGTCTGAAATACGCATCTCAAGGAACTTTTTGCTGGTGTTGTAGAGGTGCATGTTACCCATTACAGAACCTTCAGCGATATTCACTATCGATACCTGACCGTCAAACTCAGCTTTAACGGTTTTCTTTTCTTGTGCCCAGTTTACTTTTTGCAGATCGGCTTTCAGCGACACAAGTTCAGCGTGTAGCACACGAAGATCGGAGTCGTACTTTTCTACGTCACGCATATTGAAGATTTCAGGTGACGTTTCAGCGCGCTCTAAGTCGCGAGTCATTTGCTTGATCTGCTCTTCTTTTTTAACGATTGAAGATTCGATCTTTGCTTTGTCTGCGGCAGAGTCAATGTCGACAAGTGTGTAAATTACGTCGCCTTCTTTAACCATCTGGTTGTGCTCAACAAGCACTTGGTCGACCTGCTGACCAAAGATAGGTGACATCACAGCATGTGGTGCTTTCACTGTGGTTGAGTTGGTTAAATCAACGGGTGCCCACAAGCGAGAGATAACCGCTAATACTGCAAGAATCGTTACGCCGCCAATGGCAGCCCACGTGTAGTTCTTGAAGTTCTTCTTAAGTGCGCCTGTCGCAAATAGTGACCATACAATTAGGATGTATGGAATCATCATCTCTTTCATTATGCGACCTCTTTATCTGTTGGGATTTGTTCTGCTGTAGACGTTTTTGTTTTCGTTTGTTTTTCCGGAGCCTGCTCTGTAGGAGATAGCTCAGTTATCGACTTCTCGTGTGAATCGTGGGCTAAGATTGTTTCTGTATTGGTGGACTCTTGTTTTGGCTGTACACCACGGCGAATAACATCACTCAGTGATTGACCAATATGTTTCCAGTTCGCCAACGCGATAACCAAGGCGATAACCCAGAATGTTTTGCTGATGAAGAGCCCGCAAAGTGACAGTGCAAACACGATTTGTACGTGAGCGCTTTTGTGCTCTTTTGCTTTATGCACTCCCAGTTCATGCAATTGCCACATGCCGTAAACAACGGCTAATACCACAGCAATGGTCACCGAGAATAAATAACCAGAGAAGGACTCCATCTGGAAGAAGTTCATCATCATTTCATTGGGATGATTGTTGAATTGAGACATGTCGATGTCTTTAGAATGGATAGTGCCTAACGGTGCAAGAGCCCATGCACCAGCAAACATCACCGCCATAAACAGGCAGAATTTAATTAAGACCATCACAACGGCCCAGATTTTCTGGAAAACGATTTTTATAAAGTTCATATCTTAACCTAAATAAGGAGAGAGAAAGTGCAGCCTTGGTACAAGACTTTTAGATGACATCTGAAAGAGGTGTTGAACTCACGTAACCGTATAGACCTACGGAGTCAAAAGTACTAGATGACAATTAAAAATCGCTTTGACCACGTAGACAACGCATTCTCGCGAATAGAGTGTTAAAAACACCTGGCGAAATCATTCTTAAGTAACGTCAACCATTGATAGGTTTGTTTGCTGCATTGGGTTTTAAGGCCGTCGTCCGTGATGTGTGCAACACCATCATCTACACATTTTTAGGTTTTCTGTTTAGGTTAAGAATTAATTTGTTGGCGAAATAATAGGAAGTGTCACTGGTGCTATCTACGCATTATTGCGATATTGAATTATCGTAATTACGATGAATCGTGTGGTTGTTTAGACGTGAGGTGGGTTTATTTGAACAGGCTCAAACTCGGCTTATAAAATATGTCTATTTAATTAGCCTGGATCATAGAAGTGGCTATAAAAGTATCAATAAGGTAGGTAAGAAATATTAAATACTCCGACCAGTCTAAGTGGGATTTGGATGGATTAAGCGTTACTGGCACAGCGAAGAGCGTTAGATTCCAATCTGGCGAATGTGGCAGCTAATCGGAAGAGTGAGTTGTTCTGACATTTCTGATCTTTACCTATGATGCTTCCTTCTCAGTTTTGTTTTCTCAATGAGCATCCATCGTTTCATTCTATCGGTTTTACGATAAGATAATTAAATCTATCGCCTAAATGAGCACTGAATCATGAGTAATGACATTCCGAATTTTAACTTATTGGCTGTGTTTTCTGCGGTGATGGAGCAGGGCAGTTTGAGTAAGGCTGCCGATCATTTAAATACCAATCAATCGACGATCAGCACAGCGCTCGGTCGACTGAAAAATGAAATTGGCCAAGAGTTGTTTGTACGTAGTGGGCGAGGGGTTGTGCCTACCGCGTATTCGCAAAGCCTGTATGAGCAAATCAAAGCGCCAATACACGAGCTCAACTGCGTGTTTCAAGGTATGGCAGGATTTGATGAGACGAGTACAGAGCGCAGGTTTGTGGCTTCGGTTCCCGAGCATTTAAAGTGGATGTTGCTCGATCGATTTTCTCAGTTACCCAATCAAGGCTTATCTCTTGAGGTGTATGACCAACCGGATAGTGATGATCAAGTCCATGAGGATCTATTAACTCAGAAGTTTGATTTGATGATCGATATTGTGTTGCCTGAGCATCCAAGCATGATGAGCGAAAAGCTCTACGACAGTGAGTTTGTGATCGTTTGCCGAAATGGACACCCTAGGATTGAAGGTGAGATCACCGAGGCACAATACTTGAGTGAGCAACATGCGGTTTTGGCCAGAACACGTCGCCAAGTAAAAAGTTTGACTCACTACACTTCGTTAGACCTATCCTCGCGTAAGATTGTCATTCACGGCAGCTCTATGGCCAGTAATCTAATGCTGTGTAGTCAGACTGATTACATCACAGTTGCGCCGCTTTCTATGGCGATCCAGTTTCAGGAACGTCTTGGTTTACAGTTGTTCAAACCGCCTTTCGATTACCAACCTATTTCTCATTACCTTATCTGGTTGAAAAAGCAGAACACCGACCCGGCACATAAGTGGTTCAGAGAGCAGATCATCAATACGACTAATGACATGTCTAAATCGCTAAATAGTTGGCGCTCCGCTTTCTGATTGTAGCCCTATCTTTTGTTTGCCAAATATTTCCATAACAAATCGCTTGTACCAACCATGTCATAACAAAAAATTATCACAATGAGAATTTATGATAATTTCATTTATTTGCTGTCGAATCGTATATTAACCCTAACAAAGAAGTGGATAACCTCCGCTCACGATTATATCGGCTCAGGTTGCTGGGCTTAAAAAGGGTGAAATATGAAATTCTTACACACAATGATTCGAGTTGCTGATTTAGACAAGTCTATCGAGTTCTACACCAAGGTATTGGGAATGAAGGAACTTGAACGCCATGAAAACAAAGACTACCGCTACACATTGGTTTTTGTTGGCTACGAACAAGGCGGCACGACTATCGAGCTAACGTACAACTGGGATACTAACGAGTACGAGATGGGCAGCGCGTTTGGTCATTTGGCATTGGGTGTGGAAGATATTTACGCCGCATGCGACAAGATCAAATCACTGGGTGGCAACGTCACTCGTGAAGCGGGGCCAGTAAAAGGTGGCTCAACGCACATCGCATTTATCACAGACCCAGATGGCTACCAAATCGAACTGATTCAACTAGGTTAATCGAGGATATAACAATGACAAACGCACTATTTCAACCAATTCAACTTGGTAGTATCGAACTTAAAAACCGTATTGTTATGCCACCGATGACGCGTTCTCGCGCAACGCAACCTGGCAATTCAGCAAACGATATGATGGCGGCTTACTACGCTCAACGCGCTTCTGCAGGTTTGATTATCGCTGAAGGCACACAAATTTCACCTATGGGTCAAGGTTACGCTTGGACTCCGGGTATCTACTCTGATGAGCAGATTGCGGGTTGGAAAAAAGTCACCGATGCAGTACATGAAAAAGAGGGCGTTATCTTCGCTCAACTTTGGCATGTAGGCCGTGTAACACATCCAGACAACATTGGTGGTGAACAACCAATTTCGTCTTCTGCACTTAAAGCAGAAAACGTAAAAGTATTCATCGATAATGGCACTGATGAGCCGGGTTTTGTGGATGTGGTTGAACCTCGTGAGATGACGAAAGAAGACATCAAAAATGTGGTTGGTCAATACCGCCAAGCGGCTTTGAACGCGATTGAAGCGGGCTTTGATGGTATCGAACTTCACGCCGCGAATGGTTACTTGATTAACCAATTCATCGACTCTGAAGCAAACAACCGTACGGATGAATACGGTGGCTCAATTGAAAATCGTTTACGTTTCCTAGGTGAAGTGGTTGAAGCTATGGTCGAAGCGATTGGTGCTGACCGTGTAGGTGTTCGCCTTGCTCCGTTCACATCGTTGAATGGTACGGTTGACGCTACGCCAGTAGAGACTTACACTGCGGCGGTGGTGCTACTTAACCTATACAACATTGTTTATCTGCACGTGGCAGAAGTCGATTGGGACGACGCACCTGAAACGCCAAAAGCGTTTAAAGCAGCGGTTCGTAAAGCTTACAATGGCGTGCTTATTTATGCAGGTAAATACGACAGCGAGCGCGGTGAAAAAGCGGTTGCTGAAGGCGTAACTGATATGGTTGGTTTCGGTCGTCCATTCGTCGCAAACCCAGATCTACCCGCTCGTATTCAAAATGGTTACCCATTAGCAGCGCACGATCCAAACACATTGTTTGGTGGTGCTGAAAAAGGTTTAACGGATTACCCAAAATACGCAGGCTAAAAATAGCTGCCTGAAGCAGAGTATTGAGATAATATCTCGATACTGTTGAATGTTTATAAAAAGCAACCTTGCAGAGTCGGGTTGCTTTTTTTGTTATTGGACCAAGTAAGATGATGAAAGCGATGCGCGGAGAGCTTTATCTCCTATTTGCTACCCTGTTAGCTGGGATTGGATGGATTGCATCTAAGCTGGTGGTGTTAGAAATGCCTGGGCCAGTGTTCATTGGTGTGCGATTCTTCGTCGCGAGTTTGATTCTTTTGCCATTTTGTATTCATCACATTCGTAAGCTTTCGCTTAAGCAGATACTTTCTCTTTGCGGCGTTGGCTTGTTGCTGTCTGCTTCATTGCAAGTATGGGTATTTGCGGTATCGATGACGGAAAGTTTGTCGGAAGGGGCATTCATCATGAGCTTAGCCATGATCATTGCACCGTTTGTGTCTTGGATTTTGTTTCGAGTTAAGCCTAATCGCGCGTTTTGGATGTCTTTCCCTATCGCGATTATCGGCATGCTATTGCTGACTCTGGGCAACGGTTGGAATGTAGAGCAGAGTCAGATTTACTTCTTACTAGCATCGATGTTGTTGTCCGTTCACTTTGTGATGAACAAGCGTGTGATTACCAATATCAAGCCTATCGCATCAATCTGTGTGCAACTGTTTGTGGTGGGTGTGAGTGGTTTAGCGTTTGCTTCGATGATCACTCAACCAGAGTTTGAAATAACTCAAACCTTAATATTCTGGTTTATCGTCTCAGCGGTTGTCGCGACATCGATCCGTTACTTATTGCAAACTGTCGGTCAGCACTCCGTGAACATGGAAGTGGCGGCATTGATCATGATTCTTGAGCCGGTGTGGACATTGTTATTGAGTGTCAGCGTGTTGGAAGAAACGGTTGAGGTGCAAAAGCTACTAGGCGGAGCGGTAATTATTGGTTCGCTATTTTGTTATATCAAATGGTCGAGACGAAAATAAAACACTCGTTTAGGGTTGTGGCTGTTTTTTGTATGTATGTCTCAGCTGACAAGCCTTTGGCTCTGGATATTATCGCTTGAATCAAAGCAGATTTTAAATTTATTTTTTGTAGATAAAAATTTCATATAGGTGGCTCGTTAATTTAGCAAGAACTACGGTTTTGGTTTTCTGGGATTTTCTTACATTTAAATTATTTTTTCGACAGGTAACACACTACGTATTTTTATTAGTTATTGGTTTATCAACTAGGAATTTTAATAATACCTATTTCTCACTGTTTTTATTTTAGTTTTAATGTAAAATGAAAATAAATTTTACTTAAGGTGATGTTTATATGAGAATTATTTTATGTTTGGCATTATTTTTACTATGCATTAGTCCATCAATGGCAAGCATGCAGATAGGGAAGATTAGTAGTATTACATTTCATGGTTCTGGTATATCAGAAGTAATATCTGTCAAGATTGACCCAGAAATTTCTGATTGTGCATATAAAGGGAGCTTTATTATGTACACTAATGACAGGCCGGCCATTACTTCAGCACTTATTGCCGCTTTTCATTCTCAAACGACGGTAAGAATTCATGGTACGGGGCGATGTCATAAGAACTGGACTAATCATGAAGAGCTAGATTATGCGGAATTTCACAGATAGTTATAATTAGCGAATTAAAAAGCGTTGCAATAGCAACGCTGTTTTTTCAGACCTGTACGATTATTGCAATGATCAAAAAAGCTTGTGGGGTATTACCACACGATAGACAGGATATAGCACTTCAATTCAACTCTTAATGGGCGGTTCATTTATTCTTCTTGAAAAACACCGTGTCGACTCAACAGAAGGAAAGTACTAATTGCCACGGTTTATTTCTATCCCCCAACTTTTTTATTTGAAGAACATATATATAATCGGTGCCCAGATGATGATTTAGCTTTACAGCTAGAAGCGATCAGTCAGATGCCAGAAGGTGAGACTCTGGAAGGTAAGCGGCTAAGAGATAAAAAAACCCGCATGATGCGGGCTTAACAAATTAAGATAGTATTTCTAACACCTGTTCTCGTTTATGGGAGTAGTGACGTTTATCAAGGAACCACATTTTCTTTAATGTGGGAATATTCAATAACGAAGTTAGCTCTCCATCCTCAACGCTAGTATCTCCTACAAAAGTGATACTCTCTAGTAACTGGCACTTCTCAAGTGGCTTCAAAGATTTAACTTTTCCACAATCAGTCAATACAATATCTTTAAGATTTTTCAGCTCACCAAGCAAAGCTACGTCATACACTTTTTTGCAGCTTTCAATTTCCACTACCTCTACCTGTTGACACATATCTACGCCAGAAAGACTTTCCAACTTAGAACATTCAGACAAATCCAGAATGGATAGTGAACTAAGACTCTCGATTCCTGATAAAGATACAAGTTTTCTTGAGATTAGTTGCAAACGTCTTAACCCAGACATTTTTTGAATATCCTTCAAGTCCTCTGAAGGATAGTTAACAATATTAAGCAAACTCAAACTATCACAAGCAAAAACTGTTTTTGCTTTAGGCCTCCACTGCAATTTGCATATTTTCAATTTATTGAACTTTGAAAAATCAGGCGCCTTAGTGAACTCGCACTGCAATCCTAAATATTCAAGGTTATTGAGAGCTTCTAAAGGAGTTATATCCTTAACTCCCCAAGAATAAATTTCGATACCACGTAGAGCAGGTAATCCCTTAATGAACGAAATATCATCGCCATTCCAACCTGCGGATTGGCTTAGACGCAGCACTGAAATATTTTCTTTATCTATTATCGATTTAAAACTATCAGACCAAGGGGCTGTCAACACAAGACAGCGGCCCATTCCATTTTCAGCTTCATCGATAAAATACTGGTTATTACTAGTCAAGTAAATGTCTCCTGTTTGGGCCAATAGGGTCGACTTTGTTTGATACTTTGTCAGAGAAACGAGCAGGTACGCCACCGGTTGTTTCTTGAACACGCTTATGCTCAGCTATCTCTCTAGCAGTTTTTCCACCTAAAACTTCTGTGGTTTTAACGCTTTGGTTTGGATCTAGCTTACCTGTTTTTACATGCTGTTTAAGGCGGTTGGGCATATTAACTGACTGACCAACATATTTTTTTCCTGCTGTGTCCGTAAATTCATAAATGCCTTGTTTTACCGCCCCTGCATTCGTTGTAACACGATTGTACGCGTTATTGGCAAACTTTACAGGAGCTTTGACTTTTTTAGCAACTACACCAAAAACGGCGCTTCCAAAAGTTTGACCTGCGGTCTTATAATCTCCCGCTACAAGGGCTCCTACTGTGTCGTATGTTGCAGTGACCACATCCACAACCGTTGAAATTGGAGATAAGTCATACGCGAGTTGCGCCACATCGCCCCAAAAACCCCAGCTGTTTTCTTCGTCAGGCTCCTCGGAGAGAGCTGACTCTGCCGTTACCTCCGGTTCTTCTACGTGAGTTTCTTTGGTTTCAGGTATGGTTTTGTCATCATTACTCCCACCACTTTCGGTATTCCCATTCTCTCTATTAGTTGTTTTATCAGATATACCATCATAGTTGTTTCCATCGGTTCGACACTCACCTGTAGCGCCGTTGCCGCTGCTATCACCCCACCAGTAACCGCTTGGATCCACGAATTTCAGCGGGTTATTTAACACATAAGAATAGCGGTTAAAACTGCTGGAGATGTATGGCGCCTGGATAAATGGGTCTGGGCTAATAAATCGACCTAACTCCTGATCGTAGACCCGGCCATTCATATGCACCAATCCCACTTCCACAATCTCTTCGTGGCCGGTGTAACCGCGGTTGGTGATGGCTTGTTGCACCACATCTAAAGGGCCACTTTCACGCCATGCGACTTTACGTTGCTTACCCCAAGTATCGTAACTGCGACGTTCCACAACCACACCATAGCCATCGGTAATCATATCGACCGAATTGAGTGCATCGTAGTGAAGGTAACGGGTTTGCTTATCTTTAAGTTTTTTCTCACCGTCATCGGTATGAGTATTCAGTGCGACTAGCTTGCCGTCAGCGTAAATAAAGTGTTTGTGTTGCACAATACCGGTATTGCTGTCGGTCACTCGCTCATAGCTTTTACCGAAGTAGAAGGTCTCGATACCTTCACTGTTCTTTTTCAGATAGCGGTTGTGGTTGGCATCGTAGAAGAACTCAACCGTTTTACCATTACGGGTGATTTTGGTCGGTTTGTTGAAACTGGCCCACTGTAACTCGCGTTCAGATTTATTCTTGCCTGCTGACCAAGCGCGCAGCATATTGCCGTTGGCATCGTACTGATAGTTTAAGCCATTCGCTTTGGTAACGGCGTGCGGACCAGCATGTTGATTACCGTAAACATAACCACCAATGCCAGTCTTAAAGATTAAGTTGCCAAGCTTGTCATATTGATAACGAAATGGGCCAGCAAAATCCGGATTGTTCAGGCCATGCTGCGCTTTGTTTGCTAACGCAATGCTATTGTTGGTTACTCGGTCGAGGCCATCGTATTGCCATCTATCTGTGATCCCCAACTGTTCGTCATAGCGATAGGTCACGTTGTTATGGTTATCATAGCGGTAGTGGATTTGACGTAGATTACGCCCTTTACTGGTGCTTCCTGAAAGACGAGGATCAAACAACAGGCTGCCTTTATGAGTAGCGATGTAGTTTGGTCTACCTGTGTTGGCATCATGGTTGTAGGTATTAACTAAACCATTGCCTAGCGTTTCCGATAAGGTGTGATCATAAGCATCGGTTTCTCGGCGTTGCCAATAATAGGTGTACGCGGGGTTATTGGTTGAATTTGCAAGCTGAGACTGAGTGAGGATAAGGTTCAGGTGATCGGCTTGGCTCGACTGTTGCGTATTCTGGCAGCGTTTTCGAGGGCTTGACTGTAACTGGCTTCCTCCCAACTGGTTAGCGAAATCACAATATAAGCCACTGAGTTTTGCCACTTTCTCGGACAGGCCAATCAGTTGGCTTGCTAGGTCGGTATAAAACTTGTAATGCGAGTTGGCAATATTCGCCGCTTGCGACAAATCATCGGCTGCAAACAGCAGCTCGGCTGTGGTTGTGCTATCGGCACGAGCTGCATAAATGTCGTCATTGCTCATTAGATCCTTCCGACCATCGTTGTCGTAGTCTGTCAGAATGAAATCATGAGCTGGTGTCAGTGTTTGTGACGTAAACTCCGCCTTAGACACCGAGTGTACGCTTGCATTGTAGTTTTTTGTACCTCGATTAGAACGGTTGGCTAAAGAAGTAGATAAGCGATAGATAGCCCCTTCTAAGGTGATATCAAGCGGGATTGAAACATCATCATGCAACAGAACCCATGTGGCAGGGCGCAGGTAGCATTCCCCTTGCGGATTACACCACTGCTTATAACGATGCCCGTTGCCAAGCAGTGCCTGAGAAGAGCTGTCTAGATTATGTACATTAACGGTTTTACGATTGTATTCAGCGGCTTTATGAGTAAAAAAGCTTTTTTGTGTAGAGTAACGTTCTGCCTTATTTAGGTACTCTTTTGCTTGGGCAATAGCCTGGTCAAGCAGTTGCTTGATGTCTTCACGGAAACTCGCACTGGTGAAGGCTTTATCTGCGTAGTTTTTTGGGCTACGTACAGCTGACACATAACCATGTGGGTTATAAACGTACTCTACTGCTAACTTATTCTCGCTATTTACCCGGTTTAATCGTTGAGCTGCACCTGCTAGAGTGGTATCTACACCATTTGGGCGTACTTCACGAGCGACCCTTTCATAGTTGTCATAAAAGTAATGCGTACTGAATTTCTCTTTGTTGACTTTTACGGCCACTTCTTCGACTAAGCCCGACTTATTATAGTAATAATCGGTTTCGCTACCATTTCCTTTAAAGCCAGACAGAGTTCCTAGCGCACCACGTTCATCGTAGCGCCACGTCGAAATTTTACTGCCTTCAATCTGCTTTGTCTTACGACCTAATCGGTCGTATTCGATGGTGGTGACGGTGCCTTTCGCATCTCGCTTATAGAGCAATTCACCGGCAGCATTGTAGGTGTATGACCATTTCCCCATGTCAGGGTCATCAAGTTTATTGCGATGACCGAGATTGTCGTAACGGATCTGGGTGGTATTGCCTGCAGAGTCAGTACTGGCTTTAAGTTTTCCGTCTGGGTAGTACTGATAGGTTTGGTAGGCGCCATGTGGTTCGTTTTTACGTAGGATGTGGCCCATTACGTTAGTCATCGTGCTGTGTTTAAAACCACGAGCATCAGTGACACTGGCTTTGTAACCATCATAATTCGTTATAAAGCTGGCAATACCACCACCATTGGCTGGCTCTTGTTTTTTGATTTCACGGTTTAACGCATCGTAAGTAAAGGTAACTACTGGAGCGGCGGTTTGGGTGCCAACGAACTGTGGTCGTGTAACGCTGAGCTTTCGACCGTTGCGGTCCCATTGAGTATCTACGACGACCAGTTGGCCACTAAACCCTTTATGCAGCTTGCGAACTTCTCTGCCGGCGTAGTCGAAATAAGTGGTGACTTTACCGCCAGAGGCTGCCGTTGTAGTAATACAGCTTACCGTTTTTTGTGTTGAGTAAACTCCACATTGAGAACTAAGCTTGTACTGAGTGCGATTGGTATTGGCGGTTCCTGGTAGCGTTTCACTGGTTATGCGGCCAAACGTATCGTAAGCAAAACGATTAGTCCGGTTTTTCAAGGCACTGACAGACTTAGTCAATAACCCTTGAGCGTTAAATTGGGTCGAGGAGCGATGACCCAAAGCATTGGCTGACGCGGTAGTGTAAAGACCTTGGCTGTCATATTGAACCGCTGATGTACGTGGGGGAAGGTCGGTTCCTTCCACACTTTGTGATACAACATTTCCCCATTGGTCATAGCTGTAGCGGTTAGTAAGGCGTTTTTTACCTGATGCAATACCACTGGTTGACTCGTATTCGGAACTGTTGAAGGTGCTTGAGCTTAAGAAGCCACGGTGATCGTAGCGATATCGATTAGTGATAGTGCGCTTAAGGTTGCTCGAGTTGTCGGTTAAGCTTGACGTTGATGTGGCAACCGCGCCGAGTTTCCAGTAGTTATTTCTTGCAGCTGAGATTAATTCGCTCTGAGTGATTGTTGAAGTGGTCAACTCCATGTTGCCGTCACCATCAAAATCTTTAATATTGAAGTGACCACATGCCGTTGGCTTGGCGGCATTAAACGCAGAAGCTGAAGTTTGAGTAAATCGGCCCGAGTAAACCGTTAACCCATCAGGGTCTTGGTTATTTCCAAGAACCTGATATTTAAAATAGTCGTTATAGCGCTGAATAACCAAAGGAATATCAATATCACCGTGAATAATGATTACTTGGTTATTGGGCTTAAAGTACACATCACCATTGGCAGCACAATAGCGACTAAATCCCGATTTGAAAGAGCGTAGTTTACTTGGAAGGTTGCTGATGTTACTTCCACTTGTGATGTTGTAGGCGAAGTGGTTGTTATTTAACCCCGCTGCCGATAGATAATTGAACTTACGAGTGCTGGTAAATTTTCCTGCCCCTGTGAGAGCACTTGAAACAACTGAAGTCTCGTTAAGCAGGTTACCCAAGCGGTCTAAATCACGCGTAGTGGTTTCTTTTCTCTCAACGACATTATTTTTTAACCCAAATTGACTCTTTATAATGTTGTGAGCATAAACTTGGTAGTACTTTGCATTGACACCTTGGTGCGTATGCTGTTTGTACTGATAGCGGATCTCAGAGGTTTTCTTACCGTTTTTGAAGACTTCAATGCCAAGAGGCTTACCTGTTAGCGCTAGCTTATTTTGTTCAAATGTTGTTTTAGTGGTGGTGACAACATCAGCCGTTTCTGTTTCTGTTATCGTTTTAAAGCCCAAGAAGCCACCACCTTTAAGGTGCGCTTTTGCCCCAGTATATTTATAGCTGTAGCTGGTTATGGCATAGCCTTTGGGCTTTTTGCTCGCATAAGAAACTAAGTAACGTCTAGGGGTAACCACATTGAACGGATACTGGCTAGTTCCTGTAGTGGTATAAACGCTTTTGTCCACCGCAGCATTATACCCCACCGTATAGTCAACACCCACTTCAGAAAAACGCCAAATTTTATCTGAGTTAGCTGATTTTGAATAAGTAAAGAAAGTTAGTGCGTCGTCACTAGCACGAGTTAAAATATCTGTCCATCCATCACCATTCAAATCTTGAGTCGAATATATTTTATCTCCGGCATTAAGATATATTTGGGTGGAAAACTGACTCTTTTTATTGTTTTTGTAGAAGTGTTGGCCGTAACCTAGCTCTGGGTAACCGTCATTGTCTAGATCAGCGAAGAAGACATTATCTTCATGTGGCACATTGTGTTGATGGATAGGGAATGGAGAATTAAAAGACTTACCGTTGAATAGATGGACATAAAGTAGCCCTGTTGAAGTCGATGACCCCATTACAGCATCTAGGTAGCCGTCATTATTGATATCAGTAAACGATTTTAAAACCTGGCCGCTCGCAGCAGGAAGAGTCTGCCATCCCGCTCCTGTCACCTTATAACGATAGCCGCCATTGGGGATGTCAAATTTATGCAAATCGTCAAGCCGATCACCGTTGATATCAATGGTTAAGTAGCCTTTTTGATAAGTTTCAACTCCGTCGCCATTAAAATCGCCATAGTTAATACCATCAGAACTGTATTTGCAGCTGTCACCAGAGCAGGTCTTAAACTGGCAGTAACTACCAAGCTGTCCATTGCCTTTGTGATATGATTTTGCAGTATTAATATCACATTGATTTAGTTGAATGCTCGGAGATGTGATACTACCATTCAAGCTGAATGATTTTACGTTGGTGTGAGTAACACCATCTAGCCCTTTAACTGACATTGTACTGTTACTATCGCGACTGAGCTGACCATAAGCGGTTTTCTGGCCATTACCATTTATATCCAGATACCTTGGACTATTAAAGTGTGTATTTTGAGGTGCCGATCTACGATGGTTATTTACTCCCCCGTTCCAGGATAAGCTAATTTCTGTTGAACACTGGCCGTTGGAGCAATAATTTATTTTAGTAAGCAAACTTCGAGAGGTGCCGCTTGATAATCTGTAAGTCAAACCATATGTGCCAATTTTATTCCCACTGCTATCAAAGGTTTCAACTTGTTTTAGGCGTTGAGTCTTTCTTAGTAGCCTGCCGCCAAGGTACTGCGAAGTGCTGTCTGGGCGCGCCTCATAAACGAAGTTGACTTTTCCGCCAACGTAGTTAACTTGCGTAAGCTCGTGGCTACCAACGCTATTGTTTTCTCTGTATACAAAGTTGATGTGGTTAGACTTACTAGGATCAGTGATCTTATTCAGCGTCCACTTATAAACCTCATGCCGTGTTGGCAGTTCAACCCTGGAATTCGCAGTCACTCCGTATTCATAAACAGAACCATCTTTGTGCCAAACTTTAAAGCTAGCCGGTCCATTGCCTGCACGGCCAAATGAAATGACCTTGGCGTAGCCATTCTTTTCAACGCGGTATTCCGTCTGGTTTTCACCATCTTTTCCTGAAATGGTGACGAGTCGTTTGCCGTCAAGACAATATCTGTCTTCGTTATCAAAATTAACCCCTCCCCAACGTCCATCTTTGTGCAAGTTTTTTCCACAACGATAAATGGATGATAGCCCACCTAAGCTCCATCCCATTCCTAACATGCCGTTAGGCGAGTCACTGCGATACTCAAGACTTAATGAGGGATGATGGCCAGCTCGACCAGGTGATACTGATATAGGTAAAGAATAGTTAGCCTGACCGCCGGATACGGAAAAGTCGCCGGATAATTCAATGCTCTTTCCGGCATCAGCAGTTAGCGATAGAGCTGAGTTAGAAAAAAGTATCGACAGTAGCGATACTGCCAATAATGCAAATGATCTAGTCGATAACGTTGGTTTGATATTGGCCACAGTTGTTGATCCTAACATTGGAAATTACGCCGGAACCATAATGAATGGACCGACGTTATATAAATATTTTAATTAATGACTGAGTATTTGGAGAGCTTCTAAACGTTGCTTCAGGTGTTCAATATCTGGAGGCGCTTGGTATTTTTCATGAATATTGCTTTGAGAGAACTCAGAGAGCTCGCCATTTAATAAAGGTAGGTCAACTCTTTCAGCCTCAATAAGGCCATGTGCAATAGTCTGTTGAAGTTGAATAACTGGAGTAGGGAAGCCTATATCTGAACTTAGAAGTAAAGGCGGTGATGTAACCTCGGGCTTTGGTATAGGTTCGCTGCCAAGGTGAGTCGAAAAAATAGGTAACCTTTTTGTCGCGAATAGTAAGCTAGCTATCAATGAAATGGTTAAAAATACACCTAAAATGAGGGCTTTCGATAGCCTAAGCATCTCTACATCCTTGTTCGACAGTTTTTCACTAAGCCTTTGCTTTAAGTGGTATTAAATAGTTAGGAGTCATGGTTTTTGTCAATCATAACTTAGTGATATAGATCAGTTGCACATGATACACGTAATTTATATAAGTTCACATTATTTATTAAGCTGCGAAATAAATAATTTTTAGGAACGTTGGGGTATATTGTCGGGGGGCAAGGGGAACTGTATAAGTTGAATGCTCAGTTATTATTATGTTAATTGTCATTAGGTGCGAGATCTGAGATTTTATTTTAATTTGATTGATCGTTCGTCGGAAGGACTAGCCGTGATCACTGAAATTTTAAATTTTCAAACTGATAACGATACTTGGTAAAATGAAATTAAAATTAATTGAGTAGTTCCTATAAAAAAGGCGAATCAAAGCTCAATACGACTTTGCTTATGATACATCTGTCTGTATGGAAGCTGTTATTCACTTGAAGCAAAGGCTATGTGTCTCAATGGTTATTTTAAACCAGAGAAGTTTGGCCTGAAAGGGGGGGATGAATTTGGCAGAGTGTATTAGATAGAGATACTTTCCATCTTCAGTAGATACTAAGTTTATCAACTTCATTAAAATACTTGAATATACGTTTCCTAACATTAATTCATTATGGAGTTTGTCAAGTCAATGGTTTAAGCTCACTGATTGCTCGTAATAATGATGTAAGTATCATATGTAAGGTTTAATTAAACAATGAAAAAACTACTAGTTTGTGCGGCGATCATAGTTAGCAGTGTAGTCTCTACAGCTTATGCAGGATCAGGCTCAGGAAAAATTACACTTATCTATGCTCACGAGAAAAATGACGGTGCAGGTGTGATCATGTTTGCTGTGCAAAATCATACTGGCGCGCCAAGTCAATGTCCTGGCCATGAATGGGCATTTGATGCGAATACTGATCAAGGTAAAGCTATGTATTCTTTGCTCCTATCAGCAGCAGCCCAAGGTAAGCCTGTTCAAGTAAAAGGAGCTGGAGATTGCGCTGCGTGGTCGGATCGAGAGAGGCCTATTTGGATCATGGTGAATTATTAAGAGTTTTCCGAATTTAAGTTCAAGCTCCAACCTACCTCGATTTAGTTACCATGTTCTTTTCTCTCGAAGTTGGTGTAATGGGCTTTGGAATTTCGACTGTCTGGTGAGGTCGATCGCGTTTCCGAATCAGTTAGAATGATCTACTGGACGATCATTCTAACTGTGTTTATCGATGAGTTTAATGAACACTTTCATTCCGTCTCAGATAAGCGCCAGTAAAAGATATTTTGCGTCGAGAGTCGGTTATATGCATATCACTGGTAAACTGAAGCGCTGCATGATGAATACGTCGACGTTAGACTTAGCCCTGAGTGCAATAAGTAAAAGTTAAACATTCGCGCTCCCCTTGCGGGGCGAAGCCTTCTTATCAATCTCTTACAATATGGATTGCAACCCCGTTCATATCGGGACCTACGCAACCTGAAACTCGGACGATAACCTTTTTATTCGCATGAAATGCAGATAAAGCGATGGATAGGATGTCTTTTGCCATTGGATGATCTCTTGGAATCCTTACTCGGTTTTGTGTGCATCCTTCCACAATGTTGTTTCCACCAAAAAATAAATAATTACCTTCACTAGCCCATCCTGTGGCAATTCCAGAAATATTCTGGGCGGGAAGGTTTTCATCCGCGACAGCGTTAAAGCTAAAAATTAAAGCGATGGTAAATAATATGGTTCATCGCGGATTAG
>NZ_JBFRQW010000047.1:0-78807 GCF_041472735.1 Vibrio sp. 10N.261.46.E11 | reverse complement strand
AGTCGTTCTCTTAAAACACGACTTGAAGGCGCCTTGGCAGAGTGGCTATGCAGCGGATTGCAAATCCGTGGACCTCGGTTCGACTCCGGGAGGCGCCTCCACCATTTAAAAAGCCCGATCAGAAATGGTCGGGCTTTTTGTGTTCTAATTGGCGTAAATGACCATCGATTTGAATTTAAGTTAGAAAACAAAACTCAACATAACAGTGTAGAGCAACGCATCTTTGTCGGTTTTAGGAGCGTCAATAAAGGCACCATTTGACTTGCGAGTTTCAAAAAATTGAACTTCACCATTGATAGATACATTTGACAGCAAGTCGTAATCTACACCAATCAAATAGCTATTCCCTTCTAAGTGCTCATTGCCGTTAAATTGTGCGCCATAAACGACATAGGGTGTGAATGCACCTAAATGATAGCCTAGGCTTGCATACAGCGATGAAGAAAAATCACTGATTTGTCCTTCACTCGTAAACACGGCTTGGCCAAATTCATATTCCGCACCTAACGACCAAAGCTGCATATGTTGATTTTCTTCTAAACGAAGGGGGCCAACGTTTTTAATTGTTGTCGTTTGATCGAAATTAGAATCTAAGAACGATAGGTTCCAACGATAGTCTTCACCGCTCAATTGTAGATTGGCTCCAAACATTCGATTCGTTTCAAATTCCAGCTCGGTTGTCGAATTGAAGTCGACTTCATTCTTATCTTTGATTCCGAAAAACGGAGAAAGTTGTAGGGTAGCTTCATCGCTTACATCATGAGTTCAACTCACTTTGACCCCATTTAACGCAGTAATACTTAATACGCTGTTATACACCTCTGTCGGTGGCCTTGTTTTGTTTGTCGGTATTTTCTAATGTCCTGAATCTAAAGAGAATATGGCGTAATCTTCTGCGGCATGAGCAGAGCTTAGAAAGAGTAAGTTTCCACATAGTCCTATCGCGACTGGCAATATGACTCTGCGTGGAAGTGTTTTTATTGTTTTAATCCAACCCATGGGTCTCTCCTAACAAGCCGCACTTTCAATTTGATGGAATAGCTTTTCTTTTCTTATGGGCTTCGCTACGTATCCATCCATGCCTGAATCAAAGCACTTTTGAATGTCATCATCGATAACACTGGCGGTTAACGCGATGATAGGAGTTTTGCTTAAGCCTAGGTTTTTCTCATGCTCCCTAATCTCCTTAGTTGCGGTGAAACCGTCCATAACGGGCATCATGCAATCCATTAGAATAATGTCGAAACTACTGTCGTTTTGGTACATGTCGACGGCGATTTGTCCGTTGTCTGCAATTTCAAACGCGTAACCGGCTTTTTTGAGCATGATTGAAGCAACTTTCTGATTTACACGATTGTCTTCAACCAAAAGGATTTTTTCAGACTTACTTGGCACAACGTTAAGCTCAGCTTGCTCTGGTGATGTTTTCTTGGCTGTCTGTGCACTATGAATAGGCGTAACGGTTGAGGTTGTTGATGCGTCAGGCGCGGTATGTGTCGTAGGCAGTGGCATTGCTTCTACAGCTGCGAGCACTTTTTCTTTCAACATCTCGAACTTGAACGGCTTTGGTAAATAGTCATCTATACCCACGTCGAAACATTTCTGGATGTCATCATCAATTACACTGGCGGTTAAAGCTATGATAGGGATACGGCGGGAGGCATTGGTCTCTTTTTCAACGCGGCGAATATTACTTGTCGCTTCAAAACCATCCATAACCGGCATCATACAATCCATGAGTATGGCTGCGTAGTGAGGGTTCGAGGTGAACATGTCTACAGCTTCCTGGCCATTATTCGCAAACTCAAACTCGAAGCCACTTTTTCCAACATGAAGCCCAGCAATCTTCTGGTTGATCTTGTTGTCTTCGACGATAAGGATTTTGTGTTGAATGGTCGCAGCTTGTTGGTTGGTTTCTGACAGTTCAGTTAAGCCTTGTGTATCACACAGTTCAATCGCTTTAATCAAGCGCAAACCAAGCAGGGGCTGTGAGACTTGAGCTGTAATGCAATCGCCAATGTCAGCCGGCTCGTTCAAGAATGATCGAATCAAACAGATAGTGATGCCGTTTTGGTGGAGCTTTTCTAAGTCACTGGTGTAATCACTGGCTTGGAATGCGTCATCTTCAGCAAAGACAACGGTGATTGGTTTAGAGTGTTTTTGAGTAGTGAGTTGTTGTGTAATCGCAGTGGTATCTCTCGTTTGCTGAGTTACTGTTAAACCATAAAGTTTAAGGTCCCACTCAATTCGTTTAGAGAGCATGTTCGCGTTACCTAGAACATAAATGTCGGCGGTTGCTGTGCTTGGTTTTGGCAACATTAAATCAATGGGTAATTCTAGATCGAAGTAGAAACAACTGCCTTCACCTTTGACGGAGTCGAGTTGGATCTGACCACCCATAAGTTCAACAAGCTGAGTACTAATCGCAAGGCCAAGACCAGTACCACCGAATTGTCTGGTCGTTGAATCATCTTCTTGAGCGAACGGTTCGAATATCTGTTTCTGTTGCTGTTTATCGATACCAATCCCCGTGTCTCGCACAGAAAACCTTAGGGTGACATTGTTTTCAGCTTTGTTTAGCGTTTGGATTGACAGGGTAACGCCACCTTTTGCTGTGAACTTCACCGCGTTCGACATAAAGTTCATCAAGATCTGTCTTAATCGGTGATCATCGATCATCACGCGTGCAGGTGTGTCTGGGCTGATTGCAACGTTCACTGATATTTTTTGCTCTTTAGCTTTTGGCGCGACAACAGATGCGATGTCGTAAATGGATTCTCTAATCGATGCCGAATGCGGGCTGATTAATAGCATGCCAGATTCAATCTTAGAGAAGTCTAAGATGTCGTTGATCAGGCTTAACAGTAGTTGGGATGAGGTCTCGATCGTATCTACATAATCACGTTGTGTGGGTGTAAGTGGTGTGTCTGACAGGATCTCCGAAATTCCGATAACGCCATTCAGTGGGGTTCGAATTTCATGAGACATATTGGCCAAGAAGCTACTTTTCGCTTTGCTAGCTTGTATTGCGTGGTCTTTGGCTTCTTCGGCGTCTTCTTTAGCTCGCTCTGCGTATTCTTTCGCTATCGTTAATTTCTCTTTTGCATGTTCTCGTTCGATGGTGAGTCGCTCTACTTGCTGAGCAAATAGGCTGAGTTCGTCTTTGCCTTGAATCAGTTTGTCCAAAGAAGGGCGGGTATCATCGTTTTCACTTTTTAAGAACCTAAGAACTAGCCCAAGATTGTTGGTAACTTGTTTCGCTAAACTGAGGGTTAATCCCATAACAGTTGCTGCAAGCAACGTGACGATGGAAATAAATAGCGTTCTTTCTGTTTGAGCATCTGAGATCGCTTGACCTACTTCGGCCTGGAACTCTTGTTTGATTACGTCACCTAAATTCTGCAACAGGCTTAGGCGAGCACTCATCGCATTGAGTCCGGTAGTGATCTCTTGTGGAGTCAATGCGCTTATTGTGGATGAACTATGAAGTGCGTGACGTATCTCTTGGCTTTTCATAAAAGCCTCATCTTTAAACACTTCAATCATGAGTGAAACTTGATGTGTATTGGCATTCAAGGATACAAATCTTTCTAAGAACAAAACTTGCCTAGCATTGAGGCTTTCAACCAACTCGGCTAGTTCAGAATCATACTCTTGATGATTTTGGTAAATATCGAAGAGTGAAGCGCTGAGCTTAAATTCTTCATTTGACCAAAACATCAACCACTTTAGTTGATGCAAGGCGGTGAGGTGCTGTTGAATCTCACGCTTGGTGATATCAAAAGGGACTTTCTCAATGGCTAGCAACAATTGTTGGTACAAGTCACTTTGCCATTCAATCGCATCCAGCTTATCGAAACTGTCGGTCGTTTTCATAGTCGACAAGGTTGCCTCACTGAAGTCGGCCAGCAGTTGGTTCACTTCTTCGGAACTGTTTAGAAATATGCTGGGTGAAAGTGCTTTGAGCTCGGCATTTACTTTAGCACTTCGATTAACGAACTCTTCAGTGTTTGGTGCCAAAGTACTTCGATACAAGACAGAGATATCTTCAAGGTAAATTGCTAACTGATTGGTTCGCTCAAAATCGTTTAACTGCGTCGTCAGAAAGTAAGCTTGTCTACCGGCTAAGAAAAGGAGCAATGAGATCGGTAGTAGAACTAAGCCAAAGAGTTTATGTTTAACTGAAAGGTTATTCCAGACCGTAAGTGTCGACATATTAAGGATCCATCCAACTGGTTTTATATAAAAACAGTAGAATAAAAATGCCGATATGGAAACTTTGAAACTGTAAATTTAATGGAAGTGTGGGAGGGGTATAAGTTCTTGTGATTCCACAGCTTATTTTGAAATAGCTTCTCTTGCTAGCAATTTATAGCGTTTGGCGGTCGGTTTGATTTTGATGCTTATTGATGAGTATCTTAAAAAGCGAGTTAATTAGGGTGATTTTTATCGAGACTTAGTTCAAATAGAAGTTGCTCTAACACCGTTTTTGCAGAAGGTTCTAGTGCCCAAACACCGAGCATTCTGTTCAGTGCAGCGCGGTACACTCTGTTTTTGAGTAGGAAAGCGAGCGTACGCGTATCGTTGCTCAGAACATTTGATTGTACGACGGTTAACTCAGCTTTGTTCTCGATATCGATTTTCTGAAGATTGAAAGCGGGTAGAAAGGCACACTCATACCAAACTTCTATGATCTCTCGAAGTTCGATTTCCTCTTCAGGCACATCGCAGCCCTGAAGTTGATGGTTTTCAGGAATTGCGGATAAGTAAGCTATATCAAGCTTGTCTGCAACGAATGTGTACATTTGCTTCCTTTTTATCGGTGATTTTAGAGCGAATCATCTCTCTCACTTATGTTTTTGTCAATTACATCCATTTATCTAACGAGTAATTTGTGAATAAGTATCGTCGTGTTTAACTCAAGCTGTTTAAGTATTTGTCTGTTAAGCCAAAATATTTCAAGTTGCCATCAGGCTCTAGAACCAAACTCATATTGGAAGTCGCGATCAAACCGGGATCATTGGTCGAAAAAATGACGGTTTTATTCAGCAACTTATCGCTGAACAGGCGGTTAAAATACTGAGCGTTTTCATTTTCAGCCCCGTTGAACGGTTCATCAATGATTATCAGAGATTGCTCACAGTTACCTAAGCCAAGCGCCAAACGCAGCTTTTGCTGAATACCATTGGGAAGGCCTTTGCATTTATCGACACTTAACTGAGTTGCCAAGCCCTCTGGTAGCCATTCATCTAACTCGAAGAAACTCATCATCTCTTGCATCTTTTCGGTAGGGATTAACCCATTGTGCAAAATGAAGTTGGTCTCCAAAGAGCCTTCAAAAATATGCAGATTGAAAGGGATGTAGTTAATTGAAGTTCGATAGCGATAACTGTTGAACTGCTTGATGTTATAGCCATCGACAGACACAGCACCTTGATACCGGTCTTCTAATCCAGCAATGATCGATATGAGTGTGGTTTTTCCGCAGCCTGTCGGGCCACAAATCACCACTTTTGCACTGGGAGGTATCTTGAAACCGAGGTTAGTTAATCCGGTCGCTGCGCCTGTGTAACGATGGCTGACACCACTGCCCACAATGCTGCCTTGGAATAGGCGAATAGGTGGGCTTTTCTCTAAGGTCAGCTTATCGTCGTTCATCGACATCAAGTTGTTTATCTGAGCGGATGAAGCCTTGATGGATTGAAACTTAGAAATTGAGTTATAGATGCCCATGATTGGGCCTAACGCTTTCCAAACCAGAATAACGGTCGCAAGCATGGCACCGGCATCTGAGGTGCCTTCCATTACGCCAATGACGGCAGTCACGATACTTGCTGTTCCAATCACCTGAATCAAACTACCGCCTGCAGCCTGGATTTTACTGTTGGTTACAGCAACATTCTCCGCATCACTTGTGCTTTGCATATGGGAGGCACTAAAACGAGATTGAACCACGCGCAACAAAGGCAAGCCTTGAATGGTCTTGATACCTCGAAGGATTTCATTCCATTGGTAAGAGACCATGGCGTTAGCGCGAGAGCTTTTGGATGTGGCTTGTGAATATATGTAACGAGAGTACACACAGAACACCAACATCAATATTAAACCACCCATCACCACAAGCGCGGCTGTACCAGACATCAGAGCAATCGCAATGATGAATACAATAACAAACGGCATATCAAAATAGCTAAGCGTTGATTCTGCAGTCACTAAGCGTCGGAACGTATCGATATCTCTCAAACGAGCTAGCTGAGACGAAACCCCTGCGGTTGAGGTCATTGCGTAAGGCAACCAAAGTAGTTTCGATATTACGGCTTGCGATATGTGTACCGCGAGATCTTTACCGGAGGTGGCAATGATGTTGACTCGCATCTTTTTGAAGAAGTATTCCGAGAAGCCAACAATAATGGCGAATAAGGTTAGCCAATAGAGTGTGGCTTGAGAGCTCGAAGTCAGTGCGAAGTTATAGACACTCATGATGAAGAATGGCTGTAACGCACCTAAGATGCTGATCACGAAGCTGAGAATAATCAAGCTTTTAAATTCATTGTTGTAACGGTAGAAAGCGTATTTAATCCAATGACTTCTGTCTTGCGACTCTGGTGGCGGTTCGCGGAACAAGCGTGAATATTCGCTGATTGCAATCAATAAGCAAGGCTTCTTACACATTGGATACTCAATGGTGTTGTTGTTCGTGTAGTCAAACAGAAGCAGCTTTCCGTCCTTGGTGCCTAAGAAAATGGCATTGAGGTTTTCTATCTCGATAAAGCACGGGTGAGGGTACTTATCGATGTTTTCGAGTGTTTTTAACTTGGTTACATCACAACGGTACCCAAGGCGCTCGATGGTGGCTGTAAAACTGTCACCATCTTTTGGTTTTGGTATGAAAGCGTCACTGAGTATAGCGGGCGTACCTTCCCATTCGAGCGCTATCAAGGTGTAAGCCAAGCCGCGGATTAGAGGCGATTGACTGTAGCGTTCGTCATATCCGCTCGCTTCGAAATCTAAGACACGCTGCGGAACGTTGTTGAAGTCAACTAGAATACTCATTGGTCACCTCCCGTAAGTTTGACACGTTTGAGGCGGTGGTTAAGTTTGTCCATCTTATTGCTGGCGATGATTAAGATTTTGTCATTGGCACGATAGGCGGTACTGGTCAGCACGACGCGCGCAAATTCCTCATCAAAGACACAATCTATATCGTCGAATATCAATACACGTTTACTGGCGAGCAGGGCTCTGACTAATAACAGAGCATATCCCACTTGGCGAGAGAATGGATTGCGCATGTGCCCTTTGAGTTCTGTGTAAAAACCAGCAGGAAGCCCATCGATTTGTGCCTTGATGTTCATGGTCTCGCAAAGTGCAAACGCCGTATTATTCAAACTTGGTCGGAAGCAGGTTAGATTATCAATAATGGTTCCTTCCACGAACGAGCTTGTTTTATCGACCATCAGCACGCTGTTGCGCCAAACGTTGTAGTTAACGTCATCGAGGGGGGTCTCGTTAATCATGATGTCCAACTTGCTATCACTATTCTGCCTGGTAATGCAGTTGGCAAGGTGGGTTTTGCCTGAGCCACTTTTCCCTGTAAGTAAATAGGCTTGCCCAAGTTCGAACTCTATACGCTGTTTTTCAGAATACTTAACCGAAATACGTTCAACCTCTGTTGTCTCATGCTGATGTTCAACCGACGCGGCCAGTTCAAGAAGCTCAGCGATGCGCTGTATATGGAGTTTGTTTAGTTCCCAACGGCTCGCGGTACGCATCACTTGTTGGTAGGGCGCAAAGTAACGGTTGGTCAGCATGATTATTGCGGCCATGATGCCTTGGCTAGATTCCATATTAATTACCGCTGTTGCCAAAACCACAACAACACAAGCAATCGAGAGTTGTTGGATGAGCGCTAAGATCAAGCCAAAATTCGATTCAATCTGTTCGTATTTGATGTTTTCAACTTCACGTTCCTCGACCATTTGTGTCATTAGGCTTTCAACGCGGTATTCCATGTTTCTGGCTTTGATATCTAATGGGCTCGAGATGATCTCAATGATTTTGGATGTGGTTAAGCCTTCGATATCTGACTTGTTCTGTAAGCTGCCAATCTTTTGTTTAGAAAGACTCCATGCGAAAATCGCTAAGATCAGCGAGGCTATCAGAAGTGTCACGCCAGCCCATATGTTGATAAGGCCAATAATGAGGATGGTTATAACGCTGACGGCTAGGTTAATCAGAGCTCGAACTGATTCGCCACCAAAGAAGGTTTTAAGCTCTGGAATGGTTGAGATTCGTTCGAGGTATTCCCCCGGTTCTAAGCGGCGGAATTTGGAGATCTCAGCCAAACAGATGGCTTGGAAGACCTTGTTGGTTAAGTTGGTCTCAAACTGCCTCATGATGACGGAAGATATCTTTTCCTCCTGATTTTTTAAGTGATAATCGAGGAAGATAGATATCAAGATAATCGCGAACAGCAAGAACAACGTATCTTGTGCTTGGTTTGGTAATACTCGGTCGAAAATGATCAGAATTGAGAAGGGCAGTACCAAGCCAAATAGAGTGGAAATTATCGTAGAGAAAGTCAGATAACACTTATCTGCCATATTGATCTTTTGAGAAAACTGCTCAGTTTGCATTACGACCTCCTGCTTTCAACGACTCAGTTGAGAGAAGGTGTTTAGGCACGAGTTCTTGATTGTTACGACCTTCAATATCGCTCATCAATTGCATAATGCTTTCTATCGATTGAATCGAAAGTACGCCTTTAACTTGCTCAAGCTTAATGGTCTCGATGATGTAGTCGTATCGAGCACTTTCATAATCTCTTAAGGCGCTGAAAAGCTTACTTTCTGCGGCCAATAAATCGGTGATGGTACGGGTGCCTAACTGGTATGCCCTTTGAATGCCTTTGTAAGAGGCATAGTTGGCGCGAATGATGTTCTCGTAACTGCTTATAGATTGCGAAAAATCGTTAATGTTGAGCACAGAGGTGTTCACGCTGTTACGGGTGGTGTAAAGCGAATCTTGATAAAGCAGCTCGGTACGTTCAATTGCCGTCGATGATTTTTGATATCCGTAGTAATCAGAGCCACCAGACAAAATAGGCAAGGTTAGATTCAAGCCAACGCTAGTTGAGTTGCTTTCGCCTGTCGCTGTGATGTCGGTTTTATCGTAGTTATTGGCGTCATCGTGACGATAACTGGCTGAAAGCGACACGGTAGGTAAGAAGTTCGAACCGCTCTCTTTTAAGCTTCTTCGGCTTCTCTCGACGTTTTTCTTGGCTACTAGTAAGTCGTTGTTGAGCTTTAACGCTTGATCCATGATTGAGCGTTGTTCGGTTTCGTTTATCTCTTTTAAAGGCACACTTTCGTATATGTCTTGTGACGGAGTGATAGGGTACTGAATCTGAATGGACAGCCCGTTGAGAATGACACGGCGATCTTTCTGCAAGGTTCTTAATCGATTCGACACGCTTTCTTTCTGAGCGATAACTTCGTACAGCTCGCTGGCGGCTGTATTGCCGAGCTCCACATTGCGTCGCATCTGATGCTCACGAGTCTCTGACGATTTAAGCTCGACCTTGGTCGCTTTTATCTGCGCGTTGTTTTTCAAATACTCGAAGTATTGAGAGCCGATTTCAGAGATGGTGCTTTGGATTTTGTTCTCGTGTTTAATTTCTTCAATATTGAAGTCGAGTTTTGCCGTGCCATATTTGAAAATATCGCCCAGATTGAAGATCGATTGGGACAAGGAAAGGCTGTAGCTGTTTGAGTTATAGCTGGAGGTTTCATCGGGCACGCTCGATAACAAGGTTTCATTCTCATTCCATGTAGTATCAGCTGCACCATTGAGTGAAGGAAGAAACTTAGAGCGGCTGATCCCAATGTTGTATTCGTTCTCTTCCACACCTTTATCACTAGCGCGAAGAGACAGGCTGTTTTGCAGGCCGAGTTCTACCGCCTCAAGCAGGGTCGTCGCCGATGCTGAAGGTATCGTGCTGAATGCAAGCGCAGCCATAATGCTGCTAGTTAAGTTTCTGTACAGCCACATATTTGTTGATCACCTTGATGATTTGGTCACTTTTGTAAGGTTTGCTGATCACGTAATCCATTCCGGCTTCAATACAAGCCTGGTGTTCGTTACTGCTGGTCAATGCGGTTGCCCCTATGATGGTACAAGGGTTTTTCTCGTTCTCTTGTTCAAACTGGCGAATGCGTTTGGTCGCTTCAATGCCGCCCATACCTGGCATGATGCAGTCCATGAAAATGATGTCAGAACGTTTATTCATGAAGTGCTCAACTGCGTCGGCACCATCGCCAACCGTGTCTGGTTCATACTCTTGTTTGGTGAGGATTCGTTTAAGTAAGATTTGCTGAACTCGGTCATCCTCTACGATAAGGAATGAACTGTTTTCCATCTGCTCTTCTGATGCTTCTGCTTCCATAATGGTGAGCAAGTTGGGAATAAACTCATAAGGAATCGCAGGGGAGTTGATGATCTTATCGACGAAGCTGTGACACTCTTGCGCATGCTGAGTATTGGTTACAGACAGCAACAGCTTGGTATTTGGATGATTCTTAAGTTGGGATTTGACCGTTTTACTTAGTGATGCCAACTTGTTAGGTTCAAAGGTGTCGGTCAATATGATGGCATCGTACTCACCGAAGGTTTTCGCCGCCGAAAATAACTCATTGGCAGTGCGAATTTCGGTGATATCAAGCCCCAAGTTGCTGAGCATTTTCTTCATTACATCGATACGAACTTGAGTATTGGCGCACAGCAGTAAACGCTTGCCGTCGAAGCGAGTTTTCTCTGTATGGAAATTCTTCGCCTTGAGATCAAGCTCGATCTGAAAACGTTCTTGTGTACCCGATTGGAACCAGTGACTTTCGTAATACCCGTAATCTTTTAAAACGCTTTTCGCTAAGTCGTCGGTGTTAGCGGTATGGTGCTTATGAGCGCTCCAATGAAGCTTGTTGAGCTTGGCGACAGAGACATCTAGCGTTGAAAGGAAGTTGAGATTGATGGTGACACGCGTATTTTCCATATCCGAAGCCGCACCAGACTCTATCGTCACGAATAACTTCTTGTTTGATTTAAGTTGGATGGCGTTAGAAAGCTGCAGGAACAATATCCAGAACAAGCTGGTGGATTGGCCTTCCACACGATTCGGCAAATTATCAGAGATAAAGCAGTCGAGTTGACCTTCGTTCCTTTGAACTTTGGCACTGATATGAATCATTAACTCAGACAACACACTCAATAAAGAGAATTCCTTCGACTTACTTTCCGTACCCTGTGAAATCAAACGGTTATAGTTTTCTGCTAACTCAGATAAGGTACTACACGCAGAGGTAATATCCTTCGCCATCAGTACGCCGTTTTCATCGGTTTCTTGAACCAGATATTGGACTCCACCGTTGATGGTGTTGGTGATTCCGCGAATCTCATAGCCGATTAGCGCATACAGTTGTTTGTAAAGATCGTTATTGCGCTTTTGGTCTTCCAATTTACTGAAGATCAGTTTGAGGTGAGAGTAGATCTGGCGTTGTTTCGGATTGATGCTCACTTCATTCAGAAGCTCTTCGAGTCTTTGTAAGTCGAGTTGCTTCAGCTCTTGATAGAGAGCATCGAACTCATAGTCGATTTCTCGTTCATTAGAGCTGGATTTCTTCAGCTTCAACATAGCAACTGAGTTCGATAGGACCGTGATTACGGCCAGTATCACGACCACCATAAACAACCAGATAAAGAACTCATTTTTCTCTGACATCAAGTCACTCGCATGGTTGTTGAACATGGTGCGGTAGTTGTCGTCCATCTGCAGGTAGTTGTTCGTCAGTGACAGGTATAAGTCGAGTACGTCGTTGCGTGTTTTAGCGCTGTCGGAAAAGCGATTGATAGCCAATTCAAGTTGGGTGTATTCAGTAGCACCAACCAAACTGAATTCGGTTTTGTTCAAAGAGGCTAAAGAGCGGAATTCATCAATCTCACCCTTCAAAGTAGACAGGTTAAAGTCACTGGTACTGCAATTGTTGGCTTTTAAGCAGTGCTGCAAGGTTTGGATATCAAGCTCTATGGTCTGGTTGAGTTCTTGAGCTTGTATTAGAAGTGGGGCACTTTGCACTTGTGCAACAGAATCTACTTTCGACCAAGAAAAGTATAAATAGAAAGCGAGAGCGGCCAGTACGACGCTAAGCAAGATGCTGAGTCGCAAGGCCGGTACGGAAATGTTGTAAGAAGGTTTTCCGCTCATTGATTACCTCTCATCGAATGCATCTTCGATGGCAGACATCACAGGTTTCGCTGCGTATTCGATTACACGGCGTGAGCCCGTTTTAACGTCGGCAGTAAACTCCATATAAGGCGATAACTTGTATTGAGTGCCTCCTCGCTCAAGAAAGTTTTGGTCAATTTCAATCTCTGCTAAATAGAACTCGGCATCTTCTTCTTCATAAGACGAACGGCTTATTGAGGCGATGGTCCCCTCAACAAATCCATATTTGGCGAAGTTATAAGTGTCCATTTTTACTTTCACTGCTTGGCCAATTTCAACAAAACCCATGTCTTTACGCGGGATCTTTGCTTCACCGTGTAACGAGTTATTGATTGGTGCAATATCAGCGATACTTTCGCCAGGTGGTATAACCGCAGAGCGGAAGTTGAAGTGCAGTTTGTCGACCACACCATCGACTGGTGAGTAGACAATGAGGCGGTCAACCTTGTCAGAATGCTGCGGTTGTAGGATTCGCTTCAGCTTGAGGTCTTTATTCGCTTGAATGATTTGCGCTTGATATTCAGAGTTACGATTCTCAACCAAATCTCGATGTTGTTTTTCCAGTTTGTCGAGTTGAAATCGTTCATTCATCACAGACTCATCAAGGTTCTCAATCTCACGAACCATATTGGATTCTTGTACTTTCATGTTAAGAACGTCGACATAGGACGCCATCTCTTCTTTATAGAGGGTGTTTTTGATGTTGAGCTGCTTACGTATCAGAGAGAGTTGATTCTCAGAACTTTTGCGACGCTTTAACATTGAACTGATTAACGAATTCTTGTGCTTAATATCGTGTGTGATGAGTTCTTCATTTGAACGGTTCTTTGAGAACTCTTGTCGCCACGTGTTCATGTTGGTCTGTACTTGTTCTGGATACTGTTCAATGAAGTTGGCGAAATTGGGTTCCACCATGTCACGCAAACTTTCATAACGAATCTTGTCGAGCTCAAGCTGAACGATCTCCGTGTTCACGGTATCGAGCTGAGTGTTGCGGTCGAGTGAACGGATTCGCGCGATAGGTTGGCCTTCGTACACGACTTCACCTTTTCTCACCAATAACTCTTCTAATATCCCACCTTCTAGGTGTTGAACCTTCTCTACATCAGACTCTAATAACAACTCTCCACGCACAGAAACAACAATGTCGATGCGCGCCTGTGATGCCACGGCGATAGCGACCAAAGCGAGCAGGAATATGATGAGCAAGGTTTTATGAACGCTGGTCATGGCACTCGCAAGTACGATGGTGTCATCTGCCGTCACCTTCGAAGCCTCGTTATTCGATACGAGTGCTTTTCTGAGGTGATGCTCTATTTGGTTATTACTCATGACCTACCTCGATGACTTGTTATCGACCACTTCCTTAACATCTAGCAAGTGATTGATTTGTCGATTGACGTTTTGTAGTTCAGTTCTTACATCCTCTAAAAGCGTTTCTGGAGCAGGGAACTCGTGTTTGCTCAAATGTTCTAGCTTGGCCATTTTTGGCGGCAGGTCTTGGTCACATAACAACGTTAAGATAGTCTTCAATTTTTTAGAGTAGTTGTTGAGTTCGTCAAAACGATTACCCTTATGAAGCTTCTCTATGTTGATTGCTGCATCTGAAAAGTCCTTATAAAAGTCGCCTAATAGCAATTGCAGCCCTTTGTGGTTGTTGTCGATTGAACGCAACAAATTCGTCATGTCTATCATCATTCCACTGCCTTAATTGCTTTAATCACAATAACTAAGGATCTTTAAAGACAGTTTTCAAATTTTTTTTGATTATTTATGCACAAAAATAAAAATATGAAAAATGTTGTATAAAAACTTGGTTTTCCAAAATGGTGTCCTTTAATGCCTCTAAATACGATCAGTTAGCTAGTAGCAACGGAGGCTGTAATGGCAGGCGAAAATAACCAAAACAATCAAAATGAAGATCTAAATGACGCGGTAGAACAAACGGACACGAACGACGCGGGTACACCCTCCCAACAGCAGAATCAACAAAATCAACAGAATACGATTGCGACTACGATAGCGACGGGTGCTGAAAACACCGACGCAGCAGACGAAATTAACCAAGCGTTAGAAGACAATCCAAGTGGCGCTGGTAATTCAGAAGAAGCAGCGGCTTCAGGTGGTGCGGTTCAAGAGGAAACTCCAGAAAGTGGTGGTGATTCAGATGCTGCTCAATCAAACGTTGTAGACAGTGCCACTTCGGACGCTGGTGCAGGTGATGCAACTGGCAGTGGCGGCGGTTCAGGTGCCGGTGCACAAGCTGTAGGTGGTGGCGAGAGTACCGCTTCTGAAGGTGGTTCAGATGCCGAAGGTAATGAAGAGCAGGGCCAAGCAGCGAGAACGTCAGCTGCACCTAGTGCGGATTCTTCTGGCTCTGACGAACAACCAGTGGGCGATGATTTAGATTCACAAACGGTTGAAGAGACATTCGCCGTTGATGTTCAAGCTTCGGACGAAGAGACCATCAATGAAGTAGAAGATGACTTTGATTCAGAGACGGTAAGTGAAACGTTCAAAATCAAAGTAGAAAGTGAAAATGATGCGCCAGAAGCGGAACAAGATCTGGCTTACATCATGGATGAAGATGGCTCCATCACATTCACTCAAGAACAATTACTCGAATACGCAAGTGATGTTGATGGTGATGAGCTGGTTGCTTCAAACGTTCAAGTTGCTGCTGATGCAACAGTTCAAGACAATGGTGATGGTACTTTCACCGTTGTTCCTTCAGCTGACTTTAATGGTGAACTTGACCTTACTTTCGACATCAGTGACGGCCAAGAAACGATTAGTAGCGCAATTGATTTAACGGTACGTCCGATTAATGATGCGCCTGTTCCTGAAGATAAAACGTTTGAAATCGATGAAGACGGAACTTTTGTATTCACCGACGCTGACCTTCTTTCTGGTGCGACAGACATTGATGGTGACAACCTAACGGTTGAAGGTGTTACCTATGATGGCGGTGACGGTATTCTTACCGACAACGGTAATGGCACGTACACCTTTGCGCCAAATGAAAACTTTAATGGCGACGTTAACTTCAGCTTCGATGTGTCTGACGGTACCGATACAGTCTCTGCGAACATCGATGTAAGCGTAACTGCGGTTGATGATGTGCCAGTGTCTGGTGACTTAGCTTACTCAGTAGATGAAGATGGTTCGATTCGTTTAAGCCAAGAGCAACTGCTGTCGCAAGCATCTGATGTTGAAGGCGATGATCTGACTGCAAGCAGCCTAACGGTTGATGGTGATGCAACGGTAACTCAAAACGAAGACGGCAGCTTTACCATTACGCCAGATGAGAACTTTAACGGCGACATCGATATCAGCTTCGATATCTCAGATGGTACGAATACGGTTCAAGCATCTGCTGACCTAACAGTTAATCCAATCAACGACTTGCCAGTTCCTCAAGATCAACAATTCAGTGTTGAGGAAGACGGTACGCTAATCTTTACGGACGCAGACCTGCTAACAGGTGCCACAGACATTGAAGGCGACAACCTTTCCGTTGAAGGTGTTACCTACGATGGTGGTGACGGTATTCTTACCGACAACGGTAATGGTACTTACACTTTTGCGCCAAACGAGAACTTCAATGGTGACGTCAACTTCAGCTTCGATGTGTCTGACGGTACCGATACAGTCTCTGCGAACATCGATGTAAGCGTTACCGCGGTTGATGATGCGCCAGTGTCGGGTGATTTAGCTTACTCGGTAGATGAAGACGGTTCGATTCGTCTGAGCCAAGAGCAACTGCTGTCGCAAGCATCAGATGTTGAAGGCGATGACCTAACGGCTAGTAGCCTAACGGTTGATGGTGATGCGACGGTTACTCAAAACGACGATGGCAGCTTTACCATTACGCCAGATGAGAACTTCAATGGCGATATCGATATCAGCTTTGATATCTCAGATGGCACCAATACGGTTCAAGCATCTGCTGACCTAACCGTTAACCCAATCAATGACTTGCCAGTTCCTCAAGATCAACAATTCAGTGTTGAAGAAGACGGCACGCTCATCTTTACAGATGCAGATCTGCTAACAGGTGCGACAGACATTGAAGGCGACAACCTTTCAGTTGAAGGTGTTACCTACGATGGCGGCGACGGCGTTCTCACCGACAACGGTAATGGCACATATACATTCGCGCCAAACGAGAACTTCAATGGCGACGTAAACTTCAGCTTCGATGTGTCTGACGGCACCGATACAGTCTCAGCGAACATCGATGTTAGCGTAACTGCGGTTGATGATGCGCCAGTTTCTGGTGATTTAGCTTACTCAGTAGATGAAGACGGTTCGATTCGTCTAAGCCAAGAGCAACTGCTGTCTCAAGCATCCGATGTGGAAGGTGATGACCTAACAGCTAGTAGCCTAACGGTTGATGGTGATGCAACAGTTACTCAGAACGAAGATGGCAGCTTTACCATCACGCCAGATGAGAACTTCAATGGTGACATCGATATCAGCTTCGATATCTCCGATGGCACCAATACGGTTCAAGCGTCTGCCGACCTAACCGTAAATCCAATTAACGACCTTCCAGTTCCTCAAAATCAACAATTTAGTGTTGAAGAAGACGGCACGCTCATCTTTACAGATGCAGACCTCCTAACGGGTGCAACCGATATTGAAGGTGATAACCTTACGGTTGAAGGTGTGACCTACGATGGCGGCGACGGTATTCTTACCGACAATGGTAATGGTACGTACACTTTTGCGCCAAATGAAAATTTCAACGGCGACGTCAACTTCAGCTTCGATGTATCAGACGGTACCGATACGGTAGCGGCAAACATCGATGTAAGCGTAACAGCGGTTGATGATGCACCAGTATCTGGCGACCTTGCTTACTCAGTGGACGAAGACGGTTCTATTCGCCTAAGCCAAGAACAACTGCTTTCTCAAGCTTCTGACGTGGAAGGCGATGACCTAACTGCTAGTGGCTTAACGGTTGGCGGCGATGCAACCGTTACTCAGAACGACGATGGAAGTTTTACCATCACGCCAGACGAGAACTTCAATGGCGACATTGATATCAGCTTTGATATCTCAGATGGCACCAATACAGTTCAAGCCTCTGCAGATTTAACCGTTAACCCAATCAATGACCTGCCAGTTCCTCAAGATCAACAATTCAGTGTTGAAGAAGACGGCACACTTATCTTCACTGACGCTGATCTATTAACAGGCGCGACAGACATTGAAGGTGACAACCTTACGGTTGAAGGTGTGACCTACGATGGCGGCGACGGTATTCTTACTGATAACGGTAATGGCACATATACCTTTGCTCCGAATGAAAATTTCAATGGTGACGTAAACTTCAACTTCGATGTATCAGACGGTACTGATACGGTAGCGGCAAACATCGATGTAAGCGTCACAGCGGTTGATGATGCACCAGTATCTGGCGACCTTGCTTACTCAGTCGATGAAGACGGTTCGATTCGTTTAAGCCAAGAGCAATTACTTTCTCAAGCATCTGATGTAGAAGGCGATGATCTAACTGCTAGTGGCCTAACGGTTGGTGGCGATGCGACAGTTACTCAAAACGACGATGGCAGCTTTACTATCACGCCCGATGAGAACTTCAATGGCGATATCGATATCAGCTTTGATATCTCAGATGGCACGAATACGGTTCAAGTTTCTGCCGATTTAACTGTTAACCCAATCAATGACCTGCCAGTTCCTCAAGATCAACAGTTCAGTGTTGAAGAAGACGGTACGCTGCAGTTTACTGATGCAGATCTGCTAACCGGTGCAACCGATATTGAAGGTGATGATTTGACGGTAGAAGGCATCAGTTATGAAGGGACTGATGGGGTACTGACAGACCATGGTGACGGCTCATACAGCTTTGCGCCCAATGAAAACTTCAATGGCGACGTGAACTTTAGCTTCGATGTTTCAGACGGCACCGATACGGTGTCTGCAAACATTGATGTTAGCGTGACTCCAGAGAACGATCCGCCAGTTGCTGGCTCTACGTCTTACACAGTTAATGAAGACAATTCGATTACCATTTCTGATGCACAACTATTGGCAACATCTTCAGATATTGAAGGTGATGTATCGATAGACAGCGTAACTTACTCGGGTAGTGATGGTGTCCTTGAAATCAACGGTAACGGTACTTACACCTTCTCGCCAAACGAGAACTTCAATGGTGAAATTGCCCTAGATGTCGTGGTTGCCGATGAAGAAGGTGCAACCGATGCGACAACTGCGGGTATCACCGTACTTGAAGTGAACGATCCGCCAGTTGCTGGCCCAACGTCTTACACCATTGATGAAGACTCAGTACTGACCTTCAGTGAGTCACAAGTGCTACTGCATGCTTCTGATGTAGAAGGGGATGTTGAGCTTGTTGGTATTAATTACAACGGCCCTGACGGTATCTTCTCGGTAAATGGTGACGGCACTTGCAGCTTCGCTCCGAATGAGAACTTTAATGGCCAAGTTCAACTTGATGTGACCATTCGTGATGAAGATGGTGCAGAAGTTGATACCGTCATTAACGTGGATGTTCTGCCAATTAACGATGCACCAGTCTCGGGTGATTTGGCTTACAACGTTAATGAGGATGGTTCAATCACCTTGAGTCAAGAACAACTACTGTCTCAAGCATCTGATGTTGAGGGCGATGACCTAACGGCGAGCGACCTAACGGTTGATGGTAACGCAACGGTAACCGCTAATGATGATGGTAGCTTCACCATTGTTCCAGATACGAACTTTAATGGTGACGTTGATATCCAATTCAACATCACAGATGGCACTGACACGGTTCAAGCTACTGCGGATTTAACCGTTAATCCTGTTAATGACTTACCGGCTCCTCAAGACCAACAATTCAGCATTGAAGAAGACGGTACGCTGCAATTCACTGACGCTGACCTGCTTGCAGGTGCCACCGATATTGATGGCGATGACCTCACCGTAGAAGGCATCAGCTACACAGGTGGTGACGGTGTATTAACAGACCATGGTGATGGTACTTATACCTTTGCACCAAACGAGAACTTCAATGGTGATGTGAACTTCAGTTTCGATGTCTCTGATGGCACAGAAACGGTTAGCGCAAACATTGATGTGAGCGTGACGCCTGAGAATGATCCGCCAGTTGCGGGTTCCACTTCGTACATGGTGAACGAAGACAATGCGATTACCATTTCTGATGAGCAATTATTAGCTAACTCTTCGGATATTGAAGGTGCGGTGTCGGTCGATAGCGTGACCTACAGCGGCACTGATGGTGTTTTCCAAGATAACGGCGACGGCAGTTACACCTTCCTTCCTAATGAAAACTTCAGCGGTGACATTAGCCTTGATGTGATTGTTGCAGATGAAGAGGGTGCAATTGATGAAACCACAGCAGGCATTACCGTTCTTGAAGTGAACGATCCACCTGTTGCAGGGCCAACGTCTTACACCATTGATGAAGATTCAGTTCTAACGTTCAGCGAATCTCAGATTCTTGTGAATGCCTCAGACGTTGAAGGTGACGTTGAGCTTGTCGGTATCAACTACGACGGGTCGGGCGGTATCTTCACCGTCAATGGTGATGGAACATGCAGTTTCGCGCCAAATGAAAACTTCAATGGTCAGGTTCAACTTGATGTGACTATTCAAGATGAAAGTGGCGCTACGGTTGAAACGCACATCAATGTTGATGTATTGCCAATCAACGATCCACCGGTATCTGGTGATCTGGCTTACACGATTAACGAAGACAGCTCAATCACGCTGACACAAGATCAATTGTTAGCACGAGCGGGTGACATCGATAGCGATAATCTAGAAGCGATTAATCTATCGACGGATGAAAACGCGACCATTCAACAAAACGAGGATGGCAGCTACACCATTACACCAGACGCTGATTACAACGGCGACCTAGACCTAAGCTTCGATATCATCGATAACGATGGTGGTGAGGTTCAAGTTGGTCTCGATATCACTGTCAATCCACTGAACGACTTGCCACAAGCGCAAGATCAACAGTTCACAATTGAAGAAGATGGCACCTTACTGTTTACCGATGAAGACCTACTTGCTGGAGCATCGGATATTGATGGTGATGAGCTGTCGATTGAAAATGTACTTTACACAGGTGCAGACGGTGTTCTGAGTGACAACGGTGACGGTACTTACAGCTTTGCACCAAACGAGAACTTCAATGGTGATGTACAATTCTCATTCGACGTTTCTGATGGCACCGATTCAACGGCTGCGGTTATCGATGTTAGCGTAACGCCAGAAAACGATCCGCCAGTTGCGGGCTCAACATCGTACACAGTTCAAGAAGATGGCCAAATTACGATCAGTGATGAGCAGCTATTAGCGAATTCTTCTGATGTTGAAGGCGATGTTTCACTATCAAGTGTTAGTTACACTGGTGATGATGGTTCGTTTGTTGATAACGGTAATGGCACATACACCTTCACGCCAAATGAAAACTTCGATGGTGACATCTCATTGGATGTTGAGGTCGTCGACGAAGATGGCGCTACGGCAACTACCACAGCAGGCATTGATGTTATTGCTGTGAATGATGTACCTGAAACTTCGGGCATTCAGGCTGAAGTTGACGAAGATAATTCAATCACTATTACTCAAGATCAGTTACTTGCGAATGCGACCGACGTTGAAGGTGATGAGTTAACGGCAACTAACCTACAAACCAACGATCCTGACGCGACGATCGTTGCGAATGACGATGGCTCATTCACTATCACGCACACAGAAAACTTCAATGGCGAGTTGGACTTCACATACAACATCAGTGATGGTGAGAATGAAGTTCTAACGACACTCGATCTAACGGTTAATCCAGTTAATGATGCGCCAGAAGCGGGCGAAGAGATCTTCATCCAAGCGCAAGAAGATCAAACGGTTGGTGTGACGCTTCGTGAAGAACCTGCACTACGTTTAGACCAAGCGCCAGAAAACGGCATCATTGAAGCCAATCTTGATAATGAGTGGGTGGTTCTGGAAGTTGGGCAAGAAGTTCCTGCCGATACAGAAGTACGCTTTGTACCAAGTGAAGACGCTTTAGCTGAAGGCACGCATACCACACAAATTGGTACCTTCGACGATAACGCTAGCGTAGACGATTGGGGTACAGAAGTTGACCCTTACACTCGTGAGTTCTCGGATGGCGACCTAACCGTCACGGTTCAAAGTAACGACGATCCGCTTGGGGCGTGGAATGGTAATACCCACATTGGTCATGGTATCGGTGATACCGACCGTCAAGGCTTGAGTGGTGATGAAAAACTGACTATCTCGGTTGAAGGTCAAGACATCAATGAAATCAGCTTCCACCTAGATGGTTTGGGCGGTTGGTTCATGGAAGAGTCACGTCACTTTACTGAAGTCGAAATTCGCGCCTTCAATGAAGATGGCGACATGATTGACTCCATGACTTACCACAAAGAAGACCGCGGTACTTTCGAGACGGATTACACGTTAACCGTTGACCAACCAGTGTCTTACTTTGAACTCGGCACAGTTCAAGGAAATGGTACTTATGTTGTTCAAAATATGACCGTATCACAAACTTGTCATGATGAAGCCGTGTTCACATCGATTGGTGTAGACGGTTCAGAAATTACCGAAACGGTTGAGTTGAACATCCACGCGGGTGACAACGAAATTGAGCTAACGGCTGATCTTCCTAATATCACTATCGATACTGAAGGTTCTGCTCAATTTGCTTCTGTTGTGATTACAGAAGAACAGTTACTGGCACAAGCATCAGATATCGATGGCGATGATCTTGATATTCAAAATCTTGAGCTGGTGGGTGAAAACTCAGAGCATGCAACACTGACTGACAACGGTGATGGTACTTGGACGGTGACACCAGATGAAAACTTCTATGGTGAAATTGAGCTGGGTTACCAAGTTTCTGATGGTGAACTGACTGATGACAACATCATTAACATCAACTTTGAGTCGGTTAATGATGCGCCAATCGTTTCTGGTCCAATGGTTCTATCGACAGACGAAGACCAAGGTATTACGTTCGGTGCTGATGATTTACTGTCGAACACTACAGATGTAGAAGGCGATGCGCTGTCTATTTCTGACATCACTTACGGTGGTGATGACGGTGATTTAGTTGACAATGGTGATGGTACATTTACCTTCATGCCGAATGAAAACTTCAATGGTGAAATCGACATCGACTACAAGGTGTTTGATGGTACTGATGAAGTTGCAACGCATCTAGACCTAACGGTTGTACCAGTCAATGATGTGCCAGTTCCTGGCGAACCATTGCACACCCAAATGCTTGAAAATGGCTCTATGATCATCGAAGCGAAAGACCTATTGTCTGGCGCGACCGATGTTGATGGTGACATTCTTCATGTCGAAAACCTATTACTTGCAGACCAAACACAAGGTACGTTAACGGATAATGGTGATAATACCTTTACCTTCGAACCTGCAGAGGACTTCTACGGTGAAGTGAACCTGACCTTCGATATCAGTGACGGTCAAGCAAGCGCACCAAGTACTGCAAGAGTAGACGTTGAAATTGTCAACGAAGGCCCTGAAGTGAGCGGTCCAATTGAAGCCGCTGTTGATGAAGATGGTTCAATCACTATCACTCAAGAGGATCTGTTAGCGAATGCAACGGATGTTGATGGCGATAACCTTGAAGCGGTTAACTTTGCGACCAACGATCCAAATGCGGTTGTTGTAGAAAACCCAGACGGTAGCTTCACGATTACACCAAGTGCTGATTTCTTTGGTGAGATTGAATTTACTTACGATGTCACTGACGCGATCGAAACTGTTGCAGCTGACCTTAACCTAACCGTAAACCCAATCAATGATGCACCAGACGTTCCAGACATGTCTTTCACAACGGAAGATGGTCAAGCGATCACCATTACAGAAGCTGAACTATTAGCACAAGCGACAGATGTTGAAGGTGATGAGCTTTCCGTACTGAACGTGACAAGTGCGAGTGATACGGTAGATGTGACAGACAATGGTGATGGCACATACACATTAACGCCAGAGCAGGGCTTCTTCGGCAATGTTGACTTAACGTTTGATGTGAGTGACGGCACCGACGTGGTGGCTGCAAACATCGACCTAAAAGTTGAGTTCGTTAATGATGCGCCAGAAGCAACACCAATGGTTGCGGATGTCGACGAAGATGGTTCAATTCTCGTTACACAAGCGATGTTGCTGGAGAACGCGAGTGACCAAGATGGTGATGAACTGTTTGCGAGCGCGCTAGAAACCAACGATCTGAATGCAAGTATCGTAGACAATGGCGATGGTACTTACACAGTAACACCTTCGGAAAACTTCAATGGTGATATCGCATTCACGTATGAAGTAAGTGATGGTGAACTCAGTACCACCAATGACATGACATTGACCGTGAATCCGGTGAATGACATTCCAATTGTTGCTCCAGGCATGTACCACATCGAAGAGGATGGCAGCATCCTGTTCACTCAAGAAGATCTATTGAGCGGTGCGATTGATATTGATGGCGATGACCTCAGCGTTACTAGCATTAATTACTCTGGCGATGAAGGCACGGTAACCGATAACGGCGATGGCACGTTTAGCTTCGTTCCTGAAGAGCACTTTAGTGGTGACCTACAGTTCAGCTTTACGGTTACCGACGGCACTGACGAGGTAGAACAAGACCTTAACGTTCATATTGAAGCGGTCGCGGATGCGCCGGATCTTGTGATAACCGATGGCGACGGCGTTAACGTTGATGACCAAGCTATTTTGGTTGAGCCAGGCGGCATTGTTGAGCTTAATATTGCGGCGGCACTGGTAGACCAAGATCTATCAGAAACACTGACGGTAACGGTTGATGGTGTGCCAGAAGGTTCGGTTATTCAATACGATAACGAAGGCGTTCTGAATGACCAAGAGAACGGCATCACCAGTTACAACGACACAGAAATTACAGTAACGTTTGAAGGTGAAACGGCAGGTTACCAAAACGCAGCGGGTTACTACAAAGTCGATGAAGACGGTAATATCACGGGTGTTGAAGTTGTTTACGAAAACGCGTCACAAGTTGGTGGCGGCGGTGACCTTGTTCCAGGACAAGACCAGTTCAGCTTCCAAGTTGAAGAAGGTGAAAGTTTCAATCTGTTCTTGATTCCAAACGGACATCAGCACAATGACTTTGACGCGATGCAAGACGGTCAGTACGAGTTCCGTGCTGAGGATGGTTCACCTGCGAACATGGATACGGTTGATCCTCAACTTGTATTTGTTGCTGCCGATGGCACTGAAACCGTAGTTCAAGGGCAGAATGGCGATGCGATCTTCCATGGTGGTTCAAGCTCTCAGCTAAACCAAGATGGTATCGAGCATACTCGCACGACGGTTAATGAAGATGGCGAGCTCGTTTACGGATTTGAAGATTTGTATGGCGGCGGTGATGCTGACTATTCAGACTTCAATTTCACAATCGATGTGGGTGAAGTGAACAGCCAAATCTACAGTGGTGAAGTGACGGTTGGTCCTGATGGTACGGTGAACTTACCAACAACGGCTATCGAAAATGCTCTACAGATCCAGTTACCAGAAGACTTCAATGAGCAGCTTGAAGTTCATGTAACCGCAACTGCGACAGAGTTATCGAATGATGATTCTGAAACGGTTTCCCAAACCATTTACATTAACGCGACAGGCGCACACATTGAGCATGCACCTGAAGCACTTCCTGTTGCAGCAACAGTGGAAGAAGATGGTTCTATCATCATTACGCAAGAAGACTTGTTAGCTAATGCTCGTGATTTAGATGGCGACCAACTAACAGCGCTTAACTTAGCGACTGATGACGACAGCGTAACTATCACAGATAACGGGGATGGTACTTACACATTAACGCCAGATGCTGACTTCAATGGCGATGTTAGCTTTACGTTTGATGTGTCTGATGGCGATGATGTTGTCTCTACCAACCTAGAGCTAACAGTTTCACCAGTGAACGATGGTCCAGAAGCACAAGACCAAGCATTCACAGTCAATGAAGATGGTGTATTAACCTTCAATGACCAAGACCTATTAACAGGTGCGACGGACATTGAAGGGGACGACCTAAGCGTTGAAGGTGTGACTTACACTGGCGCAGATGGTGTTCTAACCGATAGTGGCGATGGTACATACAGCTTCGCGCCAAACGAAAACTTCAATGGAGATGTAAACTTCTCGTTCAATGTATCAGATGGTACCGATACGGTAACCGCTAACATTGATGTCAGCGTGACGCCAGAGAATGATCCTCCAGTGGCGGGTAGCACGTCTTACACGGTTCATGAAGACAACTCCATCACGATCAGTAACGAACAATTGCTAGCGAACTCTTCAGATATTGAAGGTGAAGTAGCGATTGATAGTGTTACCTATAGTGGCAGTGACGGTGTTCTAGAAATCAACGGTGACGGCACATATACCTTCTCTCCAAACGAGAACTTCAATGGCGAAGTTAGCCTTGATGTGGTTGTTGTGGATGAAGACGATGCAGCCGTATCGACGACTGCGGGCATTACGGTTCTAGAAGTGAACGATCCGCCAGTTGCTGGCCCAACGTCTTATACTATCGATGAAGACTCGGTACTGACCTTTAATGAGTCTCAAGTTCTGCTGAACGCCTCTGATATTGAAAGTGACGTACAACTTGTTGAGATCAACTACGACGGCCCAGACGGAATCTTCTCAATCAATGGTGACGGCACATGTAGCTTTGCACCGAATGAAAACTTCAACGGCCAAGTGCAGTTGGATGTGACCATTCAAGATGAAGACGGCGCTCAAGTTGATACTCATATTACGGTTGATGTCCTACCAATCAATGATGTTCCAGTATCAGGAGACTTGGCATACAGCGTAGAGGAAGATGGTTCGATTACCTTGAGCCAAGAGCAACTTCTTTCTCAAGCTAGCGATGTAGACGGAGACGACCTTACTGCTTCTAACTTAATTGTTGATGGAGACGCGACAGTTGTTGCTAATGATGATGGTAGCTTTACCATTACGCCAGATGCGAACTTCAATGGCGACATTGATCTCACGTTCGACATTAGCGACGGTACCGATACGCTGGTTGCGACGGCTGACCTCACCGTTAATCCAGTTAATGACCTTCCACAACCACAAGATCAAACGTTCAGCATTGGCGAAGACGGCATCTTGAACTTCACAGATGAAGACTTGCTAACAGGTGCTACCGATATCGATGGGGATGACCTATCGGTTGAAGGTGTGACTTACACTGGCGCCGACGGTGTTCTTACTGACAATGGCGACGGAAGCTACAGCTTTGCGCCAAACGAGAACTTCAATGGTGATGTGAACTTCAGTTTTGATGTGTCAGATGGCACGGATACGGTTCAAGCCAACATTGATGTCAGCGTGACACCAGAGAACGATCCGCCTGTTGCGGGGAGCACGTCTTACACAGTTCATGAAGACAACTCAATCACAATTAGCGACGAACAGTTACTCGCTAACTCTTCAGACATTGAAGGTGAAGTGGCAGTCGATAGCGTGACTTACACTGGCGCTGATGGTGTCTTTGAAGACAACGGTGACGGTACTTACACCTTCTCACCAAACGAAAACTTCAACGGTGAAGTTAGCCTGGATGTTGTCGTTACCGATGAGGAAGGGGCAACCGAAGCGACCACCGCGGGTATTACTGTTCTTGAGGTGAACGATCCACCAATCGCAGGCTCAACCAGCTACTCAGTCAACGAAGACGAAGTTATCACCATTAGTTCAGAGCAACTGTTGGCGAATGCTTCTGATATTGAAGGTGAAGTGGCGATTGATAGCGTTAACTACACAGGCTCCGACGGTATCTTTACCGACAATGGTGATGGCACATTTAGCTTCGCACCAAACGCGAACTTCGATGGTGATGTAAGCCTGGATGTTGTCGTTACTGATGAAGATGGTGCAACTGTAGCGACCAACGCAAGCATTGATGTTCTGCCTGTTAACGATGCTCCGGTATCGGGCGACTTGGCGTACAGCGTGGACGAAGATGGTTCAATTACCTTGAGCCAAGAGCAATTACTTGCTCAAGCGAGCGATGTTGACGGCGATGACTTAACAGCGGCTAACCTAACCGTTGGTGGTGATGCGACCGTCACTGCAAACGATGACGGTAGCTTTACTATCACACCAGATGCGAACTTCAATGGCGACATTGATTTGAACTTCGATATTACCGATGGTGATGCGACGCTTCAAGCAACGGCTGACCTAACGGTTAACCCAGTCAACGATCTGCCAACAGTCGGTGAGCCACAGTTTGTGACTCAAGAAGACACCAGCTTTACCTTCACTGAAGAACAGCTTCTGCAAAACGCAGGCGATATTGATGGCGACAACCTGTCGGTCGAAAATGTCGCTTCTGATAGCGGTACTTTGGTTGATAACGGCGACGGTACTTACACATTTGCTCCGAATGAAAACTTCGATGGCAATGTAAATGTGACCTTCGATGTGAATGACGGCACAGCGATAGTACCAGCAGAAGCGACGATTGATGTTCAATCTGTGGTTGATATGCCAGAGCTGTCGATTGCGTCTGACTTGGTGATTGCTTCAGACAACTTCGAGTCTGGCTCAAACGGCTGGAATACAGGCACTGAAAGCTCACAAGGCTTCGAATCAGGTGACATGCTAGGTCGTATTGGTGGTACTGGTAGCGATGAAGCAGTCAGCAAAACTTACGACATTCCAAGTGATGTGAGCGAAGTTAATATCTCGTTTAGCTTCTACGAAATCGACTCTTGGGATGGTGAGTTGTTCCAAATCTTTGTTGGTGGCGAAGAGCTAACTACATTAGATAATTCAGCGTTCCAAACTCAAGATGGCACAACAACGCTTTACGACTCAGAAGGTAATGAAGTCGGCGAAGTGATTCACGGCGCATCGCAAGGTGAGGGCTTCAGTGGTTGGAATGACCAAGCACACCAAATCAACCTAACGGTACCCGTCGAAGACGGCCAACTTGAACTTGGCTTCGGTTCAACCCTGAATCAAAGCGTCAATGACGAGTCGTTTGGTATCGACAACATCGAAATCTCAGTGTCAGACGCGGATTACCAAATCATTGGTACTGAAGACACGCCAGTACCGCTGGATATTGATGCTGCATTAACGGATACCGATGGTTCAGAAAATCTCGCTATCTTGATTGAAGATGTACCGGAAGGAAGTTCGCTTTCTGCAGGTACCGATAACGGTGATGGCACATGGTCATTGCAACCAGGCGAGCTAGAAGGGCTAGAGTTTATCCCTTCAGGTGACTTCAATGGTGATGTGGTTCTAACCGTGAATGCGACATCGACTGATGTTGATACGGGCACCACCGCAACGGCAACACAAGATGTGACGATTCACATCTCGCCAGCGAATGATGCTCCAGAAGTTGATGGTGATATCAGTGCCGTTACGGCCGAAGACAATAGTATCACGCTAACTCAAGAGCAGTTGCTAGAGCACGCTGTCGATATTGATGGTGATGACCTATCCGCAATCAATCTAACCACTAATGACGAAAATGCGACCGTTGAAATGAACGACGATGGCAGCTTCACCATTACTCCGAGTGAAAACTTCAACGGTAATATTGAATTTAGTTACGATGTCACCGATGGGGAAGAGATGGTCGCTGCTGGCCTAGACTTGACGGTAACACCAGTCAATGACGCGCCAGAGCCACAAGACCAAGCATTCACTATTGGTGAAGATGGCGTTCTTAACTTCACTGACGCTGACCTGTTAACAGGTGCAACGGATGTTGAAGGTGATGACCTGACGGTAGAAGGTGTGACATACACGGGTGCTGATGGCGTTCTTACTGATAATGGCGACGGAAGCTACAGCTTTGCGCCAAACGAGAACTTCAATGGTGATGTGAGCTTCAGCTTTGATGTGTCAGATGGCACAGATATGGTTCAAGCCAACATTGATGTGAGTGTGACGCCAGAGAACGATCCACCAGTGGCGGGTAGCACGTCTTACACCGTTCATGAAGACAACTCAATCACGATCAGTAATGAACAGCTATTAGCTAACTCTTCGGATATCGAAGGTGAGGTTGCCGTCGACAGTGTGACTTACTCTGGCACAGACGGTGTGTTTGAAGACAACGGTGACGGCACGTATACCTTCTCACCAAACGAGAACTTCAATGGCGAAGTAAGCTTAGCGGTTGTTGTGACCGATGAAGAAGGGGCAACAGAAGCGACCACAGCGGGAATCACCGTACTTGAGGTGAACGATCCGCCAATCGCAGGCTCAACCAGCTACTCAGTCAACGAAGATGAAGTTATCACTATCAGTGCCGAGCAACTGTTGGCGAACGCTTCTGATATTGAAGGCGAAGTGGCGATTGATAGCGTTAACTACACCGGTTCAGACGGTATCTTTACTGATAATGGTGACGGTACGTTCAGCTTCGCACCGAACGCTAACTTCGACGGTGATGTCAGCCTTGATGTAGTGGTGACTGATGAGGACGGTGCAACGACAGCCACAACGGCAAGCATTGATGTTCTGCCAATTAATGATCCACCAGTATCTGGCGACTTGGCGTACGGCATTGATGAAGATGGCTCGATTACTCTGACTCAAGAGCAATTGCTATCTCAAGCATCGGATGTCGATGGTGATGACCTAACGGCAAGCAACCTAAGTGCAGGTGATAACGCGACTGTTGTTGATAATGGCGACGGTACCTTTACGGTGACACCAGATGCTGACTTCAACGGCAACATCGACCTAAGCTTTGACATCTCTGATGGTACCGAATCGATTGTGGCGAACGCCGATCTAACGGTTAACCCAATCAATGACCTACCAACCAGCGATGATGTTTATGCCAACGTTGATGAAGACAACACCATCACTATCACGCAGGAGCAGTTACTTGCGAATGCCGCTGATATTGAGGGCGATGACCTTGTCGCTTCCGACTTAACCTTAGTGGGTGACGATGCATCGATTGTCGATAACGGCGATGGCACGTTCTCAATCACTCCAAGCGAGAACTTCAATGGCTACATCGATGTTGCCTACAGCATCAGCGATGGCGACACACCAATTGCCGCTAACTTAGGCTTAACCGTTGACCCAGTTAACGACGCGCCAATTGTTTCTGCCGATGTGGCGATTACCATTGAAGAAGATGGTTCATACACAATCACTCAAGAAGAGCTCCTACAATTCGCAACTGACATCGAAGACGATGACATGACTGCAATTATCGGAGAGCCGGGTGATGAAACAACCGTAACCGGTACCGTGTTGGATGCTGAAACCAGTAACCCAGTGTCTGGTGCAGAGGTCACCCTGACCGACAGCGCTGGCAATAGCTACACCACAGTAACGGATGATTCAGGAAACTACTCTGTTACAGGTTCAGTCGTTGACCAAGGCACGGTCACCATTGAACAAGAAGGCTCAATCACCAGTAGCTTCATTGTCCCTGCGGGAGAGGATGTGAATGGTGGTGTGACCGCAATATCTGAAGTGCTTGAAGAAACAGATATGCGTATCGTTGTGACCTGGGGTGAAAGCCCACGTGATATGGATAACCACCTATGGCTCTACGATACAGAGAATGGTAACGAGCTAGACCATATCTACTACCGCGACATGAGCCATGATCTTGGTGAAGGTAACGTTGTTCAACAAGATGTTGATGACACGAATGGCGGTGGTCCTGAAACCATCACTATTCCGAACTACCAAGATGCGGACATGCACTATTCAGTACACAACTACACCGACAGAAGTTGGGATGTGGATGGTGTCGAAGATGTGCAAGTTCAGGTGTTTGTAGGCGATACATTGGTGGGAACATTTACCCCAGACTTACCTGACAATCCAACGGGTGAGCACTGGCACGTATTTGATATCGTGAACGGCGTTGTGGTTCCAAGCCAAGATGTGGGCAGTGAAAATGCGTTTGATTTACCAACAGCAGAAGAAGCGCTTGCTAATGAAAACGGCATTGATATCTCTGAATTGCTAACCGGCGATGGAGGTGATGACTCTGGTGATACGGATGGTAACGAACCAAGTGTGGGTGACATTTCTATCGATAACGCGCTAATCACTGATAACGGTGATGGTACTTACACCATTACGCCGGAAGAGAACTTCAACGGTGAATTCTCCATTAGCTACAACGTGGATGATGGTAACGGTGGGGTGACTCCAGCGGAACTAGATGTGACCGTAACAGCAGTCAACGATCTTTCTGTTATTTACGATCATGACTACACCATTAATGAAGATGGCTCGTTAACCTTCACTGATGATCAGTTATTGGCTGGTGCAACGGATATCGATGGTGATGACCTTTCTGTTGAATCGGTTAACTACGAAGGCACCGACGGTGTGTTCACGGATAACGGCGATGGCACTTATACCTTCGCTCCAAACGAGAACTTCAATGGTAGCGTCGACCTTACTTACGATGTCAGCGATGGCACTGATGTGGTATCGGCAAACATTGATGTTCAGGTTGTTCCAATCAATGACGTACCTGTCGCAGGCACAACATCTTACAGCGTTGAAGAAGATGGCAGTATTACTCTAAGCGATGCACAACTTCTGGCGAACAGCTCAGACGTTGAAGGGGATGTCTTTGTTAGCGATGTTAGCTACAGCGGCACAGACGGTGTGTTCACGGATAATGGTGATGGCACTTACACCTTCTCGCCGAACGAAAACTTTAACGGCGACATCAGCCTTGATGTGTCTGTTATGGATGAGGATGGCGCAACGGCTGAAACAACGGCAGGCATCGACGTTATTGCCGTCAACGACCTACCAGTTGCAGGTTCAACGACCTACAGTGTCGATGAAGATAATGTGATTATTATCTCTGATGCTCAGCTTCTTGCGAACAGTTCAGACATTGAAGGTGATGTATCCGTTAGTGACGTTTCTTACTCGGGTGCAGACGGTATCTTTACTGATAATGGTGACGGTACTTACAGCTTCGCACCAAACGAAAACTTCAACGGAAATGTCAGCCTAAATGTGACTGTTGCCGATGAAGACGGTGCAACCGCTCAAACGACGGCGGGTATTGACGTTATCGCAGTCAACGACGCTCCAGTCTCTGGCGACTTGGCTTACTCCGTGGATGAAGATGGTTCAATCACTCTAAGCCAAGAGCAATTGCTGGCTCAAGCTTCAGATGTGGATGGCGATGACCTTACCGCAGCTAACTTAACGGCAGGTGACAACGCAACAGTAACGGCAAACGATGATGGTTCATTTACCATCACACCAGATGCTAATTTCAATGGCGACATTGACCTAAGCTTCGACTTGTCTGACGGTACTGAAACGGTTGTTGCAACGGCAGACCTTACAGTTAATCCGGTAAATGATGTTGCGGTTGTTGAGGATGTGGCTTACACCATTGAAGAAGACGGTTCACTAACCTTTACGGATGAGCAGCTGCTAGCGGGCGCTTCTGATATCGATGGTGATGAGCTTTCAGTTGCTGATGTGTCTTACACAGGCGCAGAGGGTGTGTTCACCGACAATGGTGATGGTACTTACACTTTCGCTCCAAATGAAAACTTCAACGGCGAAGTCGATTTAAGCTTCTCAGTAAGCGATGGCACGGCTACCACTGACGCCAATATCGATATCACAGTTACCGACGTTAACGATGCACCAGTAGCGGGCGCAACGTCTTACCAAATGAACGAAGATGGCACTATCACATTGAGTCCTGAGCAGTTAATTGCGAACAGCTCAGATGTAGATGGTGAAGTATCACTTGATAGTGTGAGCTATTCAGGTGCAGACGGTATCTTGGTTCAAAACGAAGATGGTTCAGTTACCTTCGCTCCAAATGAAAACTTTAACGGTGACATCAGTCTTGATGTGACGGTTATTGATGACGATGGCGCAACGGCTGAAACTACCGCTGGTATTGAAGTGATTGCTGTCAACGATGCACCAGTAGCCGGAAACGTGGCTTACTCGGTTGATGAAGATGGTTCAATTACGTTATCTCAAGAACAGTTGTTGGCGAACGCTACCGATGTTGATGGTGATGCACTGACCGCAAGCAACCTATTCGCAGGTGACAATGCAACCGTCACAGCAAACGAAGATGGTTCATTTACTATCATGCCGGATGCTGATTTCAACGGTGACATTGACTTGAGCTTCGATGTGTCAGATGGCCTTGAAACGGTACAAGCTGGCGTCGACCTAACGGTTAACCCAGTCAATGACTTACCAACAGCAGAAGACCAAAGCTTCACTGTTGAGGAAGATGGAACACTAATCTTCACGGATGCAGACCTACTGGCAGGTGCTGCAGACATTGACGGCGATGACTTGTCTATCACGGATGTGTCTTACACGGGCGCAGAAGGTGTGTTCACAGATAACGGTGATGGCACTTACAGTTTTGCTCCTAACGAGAACTTCAATGGCGATGTAAACCTTGGCTTCACAGTGTCTGATGGCACTGAGAGAGTCGATGCCAATATTGATGTGACCGTAACGGACATTAATGACGCACCAGTGGCGGGTTCAACGTCTTACCAAATGAACGAAGATGGCACGATTACCATTAGCCCTGAGCAGTTGATTGCGAACAGCTCAGATGTTGATGGTGAAGTGTCGCTTGAAAGCGTGACTTACACTGGCTCTGACGGCGAATTGGTTCAAAACGATGATGGTTCTATGACCTTCACGCCGAGTGAGAACTTTAACGGTGATATCAGCCTAGATGTGGTTGTAACCGACGATGATGGTGCAACAGCGACAACAACGGCGGGTATTGAAGTTCTGGCTGTGAATGATGGACCTGAGTCGGAGGATGTGAAACTAACCACAGCCGAAGACAGCACCATTCTTATCACACAAGACATGTTGTTAGCTCAAGCTACCGACATTGATAACACCGCAGACGAGCTGTCAGCATCTGGTCTACAAATCGACCCTAGCTTGGGCGAGTTGCTAGACAACGAAGATGGTACTTGGTCATTCACGCCAAACGAAAACTTCAATGGCGATGTGCCAATGACGTTTAACGTTAGCGATGGCCAAGAGACAATCTCAGTCGACGGCAACATCGATGTCACGCCAGTGAATGACGCCCCTGAAGCGCCGACCATTGAGATGCAAGGCGAAGAAGATGTGGTTATGGTCATTGACCCGGCTTACATTGCGGATCAAGTGACGGATCTAGATGGTGACGAGATCAGCATCGAAAGCATCACGGTTCGTGCTCCAGCCAATGCGACCTTAACTCAGCAGCCAGACGGCATGTATCACTTAGTGACTACTCAAGACTTCAATGGCTTGGTAGAGCTGGGTTATCAAGCAACTGATGGTGAAGAAGTAGTTGATGGCTCGCTGAATGTGGATGTGATTCCAGTTAACGACGCTCCATTCAATGTCGGTAACGCAATGATGACCACAGACGAAGATGGCGCGTTCACCTTTGATGCTGGCGACTTGATGAACTTGTTCGGTGACATTGATACGGCTGACCTTGTGGTTTCACGCATTATCACCGCCGACGGTGAAGATGGTGGAGAAGTCACAGACAACGGCGATGGTACTTGGACATTCACACCAACGGGCGACTTTGCAGGCGTTTCAGACCTACAAGTTGTCGTGAGTGACGGTGAGTTTGAAACAGTTCTCGATGTTCCTGTATACGTTCGTCCTGTTGCGGATGGCGCGGTGATTACCACTGACCATGACGGTCCTCTAGTTTTCGGTGAAGATGAAACGGGTCACTTAGGACTGAACGTTGGTCTAGTCGATGATTCAGAAACGCTAAGTAACCTAGTGATGACAGGTTTCCCTGTTGGATTCGAAGTAACCGATGGTGTGAATACCGTGATGATCACTGAGCCGGGTCAATACATCGACCTGTTCGACTGGGATATTTCAAATATTCAAATGACGCCTCCTGAAGACTTCCATGGTGAGTTCTTCGTAACTGTAAGTGCAACAACGGTCGATTACGGAGATGAGCCAGAAGCGTTCGAAGATGGCATCGATTCTGGTGACTTCGAAACGGTAGCGGGTGATTCCATTATCCTTACCGCGGACGACCTAATTGGTTTGGCTGAGAATGTGGATGCAGACAGCGACGATGAAGTGAAGCTGGTTCATCTAGCAGACCGCAGCCAAGGTGAGATTGTCGATAATGGCGATGGCACTTGGACGTTCACACCGGCACCGGGCTTTACTGGCGAAGCAGACATTGCTTACGTGGTCGATAAAGATGGCGTGCTTCATGATGAGCAGACTGGCGTGGTCGTGAAAGAGGGCGATTCACAAGAGAATGCAGCACCAGAAGTGAACAGCATCACAACCACAGAAATCGCAGCGGACGCAACCTTGTCGTTCACGGATCAAGATATGCTAGCGAACCTGAGCGATGCAGAAGGCGATAGCTTGAGTATTGAGTCAGTGAGCTTGATGGAAGGTCAGGGCGTGATAGAGAGCGATAACCAAGGTAACTATCAATTCACACCTGCTGAAGATTACACCGGAGATGTACAAGTTGGATTTATAGCGACCGATGGCGAAAACCGCATCGAAAGCTTCTTCAACGTGGATATCCAAGGTGGCGATGAAACAGCCGCGAGTGAAGGTTATGCCTTAGCGGATGATGGTTCACTAACTATCACAGAGTCTCAGCTGGTGGATGAGTTGGGCGTTAGCGATACTGCACAAGTTGTTGATGTTGCAGACGCGAACGATGCAGGCTTCTTCGCTGAATCTGGTGAGGGTGAATGGACATACTGGCCAAACGAAGACTTCGACGGCAACTTAGCGATGAATGTCGACGTTAACGATGGTGGTGAAGTATCAAGCCATAGCTTAAGCATCCAAGTAGCCGATGACTCAGCACAGAGTGATGAACCACAAGTACAAGCCGCTCAAGCTACTGAAGAGCAGCAAGTGGACGTCGCACAACAAGCTGATGACCAAGCTCAAGACAGTGAAACAGAAGCCGAAGACAGCGTTGCTGACGTGACAGCGGCTCCGGGCGATACCATCTCTATCTCGATTCCAGATGAGGTGAGTGGTAACGAATCGGTTGATTACGCTGAAATGTCTGGCTTACCTGAAGGCTCTATAGTGAGTAACGCACTGGACAATGGTGATGGTAGCTTCACAATCAGCGGCAACTTAGAGCAGTCGGTATCGGTTGAACTTCCTGAGGGTTACGAAGGTACTAGCGAGATCCAATTCCAAGGTTACGACGAATTGGGTAGCTCAATAGACGGTGCAAGTGGCTCTGTTGAAGTTGAGGTTGATGATCAATACACCATGCAAGGTACTACTCAAGAGCAGCAACCAGACATGGCCGGTATGGAATCTGGTGGCAGCGATTGGACAAGTGCGGGTGGTCAAGACGAAGGTGTTGACTTCACGGACGACTCTGGAAGCTTCGATTCAGACTCTCAAACTGGAACCGATCAAGGCAACGACTTCGATCAAAGCTCGATCTAACCAAAAAGGTTGGGTTCGTTTGAGCCCACACACAGATAGGGCAGCGTAATGTTTCCCTCATCAAAGCCATGCAGAGCGAGCTTTGCATGGCTTTTTTATTTGTGCGGTCTTACTCGTTACTTGCTATGACAAATTGCTGTTAAAAACTGGGCATTAAAACTTGTGAACCAATAAAAATGTCCTTAATTATTAGAAGAGTCAGTTAAAAGGAGGGACGACATGTATCGATATGTCAGTTCACCACAAGCATCCAAATACATCGTGCCACCACCTCAGCATCGAGAGTTGTCGAGTGTTGATGTACCTGAGTCTGAGTTGGAGATGCGAGAAATTCTAAACAATTGGTTTGCCGATGGTTTAGCACCGATTATCCAAAGTGAAGATGATTATATTTCTTATAGCGATCAAGTTCGATTTGAGAAACTCAGCCGCACGGTTGGGATGTTGTTGAGGAATAAAGATTATTACTTCGCAGCCAAGCGTATCTTGTCTGTGTGGGAACAAGACTGCCTTGAAACTACCTATGTCAACTACCTCATTCTACGTAGCGAACGTACTACTTCGTTGAGACAGTAAATACGCCTCTGCAACTCCCTAAGTCTGTTAACCAGTAAAATAGACTCTAGTGTGAATATTTCTTCCCGTTCTAGCCTTTCAAGAGAGCTAACAAAAAGGGCAAGCTTGAAAGCTTACCCTTATGATTGTTCTTTAAATGTCTAATCTAGCTATTCAGCGTTCTAGCCGATCAGATTTGTTTGCTTGTTTGCTGATCTTCACAGTGGCTATATTACTTAGACCCAACCATCGAATTTAAGTCGCTTTTGAATTCTCTCGACTGCTTCTTTCTGCATCTGTCTAACTCGCTCATTCGACACATTCACATCCAACATTTGTCCAACCTCGGATAACGTTTTTACTTTGTTATCGAAGAAGCCGAAACGGTGGATGAGTACTTTCTGTAATTTCGGTGGCAGTGTGTTGATGATTTGTTCAAGCGCGTGTGTGAATGATTGGTCTTCACAATCTTGTTGAGGGTCGGGGATGTATTCGCTTTCGCATTGTTCTAACACGAGCGGAGCATGGCTGATGCCTACGGTTGTTGTTACGTCAATAAAGCCGCTTAATGCGACCAGTTGATCGACACGTTCAGCTTTTACGCCTGAGCCGTTCGATAGCTCTGAGATTGAGATCTCTTTACTCATCTTTTTGCTGACATCGAGCTTCTTTGAGGCAAGGCTATTAATCTCTTTACAGACATGAGCAGGTAAGCGGACAGTACGTCCTTTGTTCATTAAAGCGGCTTCAATGTTTTCGCGAATCCACCACACGGCATAGGTTGAAAAACGATAACCTGGTTCTGGATCGTATTTATCAATAGCCTTGATCAGACCGATATTACCTTCTTCGATAAGGTCGAGCAGCGTGAAGTTGTTGCCTTTACGCTTTAGGTAACTTTTCGCGATTTTTACAACAAGTCGCAGGTTCGATTCGATCATTACGTCGCGCGCTTGTTTATCTCCCGCACGATTCAATTTCGCGTAATAAAGTTCATCTTCACGCGACAATAGATCAATGCCCACAATATCCTTTAGATAGTGAGCATAAGGTTCTGCGTTGGTAGAAAATGATTCTTTAATGGGTGTGTCATCCGTGAGCCCCTGAAACGCAGCAAAACTGTCATTGTTCATTTCCTTGTCCTTATCTAGCCGACTGAACGTTTAATTTTATTATTATGCCACCAAGTGATTAACGCTTGGTTTCATTAGAGTGTAGATGACACTTTCTCCTTTACCAATAAACAAAATGCAATTTCATATGTTTTTGTCACAAAAATATCTACAAATATTTAACTAAGTTGCATCTTATTGAGAGCAGCGTTATTTCAACTAAAACATGAAGATGCATGGTTTATAAAGCATGTGTTATACATCGGCACATGTAGATAAATTGAGTGAATTTATAGATGTGAGGCAGCTATATAATTGGTAGGGGAAATGAGCCGAAAATGGCAAGAGTCGAGGTTCCATGTTTCCAAAGTCCCTCAGCTCTCAGACCTGTTCTGTGGATATTGACCGCTGCACTAAGCCTAAAAAGCGATGAGTGAAAGCTCAATGCATAGACTAGTAAGTGGCAAGTACTTCGTCGATTTGCTGATTGATGATCTTCATCTCGCTGTAGATAACGGAAAGATCGTCGTCTTGTGGCGCAATTTTATTAAGTGTGTTTTGTTCGACTCTTTCTAAGGCCACAGTAGCAGTTTCTTCGCCAAAGCTGGCTAAGATGCCTTTCAAAGTATGCACAGTGAAATGAAGTTTGCCCCAATCTTGTTGTTTTACTAATTCTTCTATCTCTTCGAGTGAATTGCCATGGTCTTCTTGGTAAGTCGATAGCACAGCGTAAATCACTTCTCTGTCATTATCTAAGTAGGCATTTAAAGCATCAAAGTCTAGCATGTGGACTCCTGTCGGCTGTATGTTGAAAATGGGCTAGGCGGCTTAGTGGAAAAACCATACCGTGATGAATCACTAATCCATTGGTTCCATTTCGGAGGAAGTTCTAATTGTAAGATTTCTTCTAAATAGTCGTCGCTAAGTTTCTCATCTATATGAGCTTTATGGACGGCATATATATAGTCAAGTTTAGCGGCAACTGAATATGGATAACTGTGAATATAGTCCTTTAATTCCTGAATCGACCCAAAGTTTTCAATGTTTATACAAGTTGAAGGGTCGACATTTTTGGACTCAAGTTTGTGACTTACTGCCTCTCCACGAGATTTTAGACATTCCACTGCTAAGTGATAAAGAGAGTACTCACCAAAGTGAACGAGCAGTGGTATTAATTGAGCCAATAAGTAAGTGGGTTGTCTGTGGAAATTGTTTGCTAACAGTGTGGAAGCTCTAATCACTTTTTTGTGGGCAACCTGAGGGCTATTTTCGATGAGCAATACGCTGCTCTGAAATAGGGCAAGGCTAGCCAGAACTTGCTGCTGTTGTTTTACTGGAAGTTTCAGGTTCACCAACTCTGTGAATTGGTTGGCGTGCTCAAGCAAAATATGTTTGTACTTTAGTTGCGTCTCGCGCTGGTAAGTCGCTTTTAACGAATTAAAGTGCGCACCAATGGAGTGGATGACATCTATGTCAGCAGCTGAAATGTGGGTCGCATACATCTCACCTAACTTTATGATCATATGTGTGTTATCTGCGTTCTCAGCTAAGTCGATCGCCCTGATTGCACGATGGCTGATACTTGGTGTCATCTCAAATGCACGAATCGCCAATTTAAGAGCAGGCAACAGCATCTTATGCTTTTCATAGATACAGCTTAAGCAATCAATAACGTTTAATGAGAGTGGCTGCGTTATCAGAAAATTGTGAAGCTTATCTATGGCTAGATTTGGTTTACCTAAGCTGTCAAGAATCAGAGCCTCAGCCACCAATTTTGTTGGGTGCATATTGGTTTTTGAGTTATTAATGACGCTAGAGAGTAACTGCCATTTCTTACATGCAATTAAATGTTCAATCAACGTTGCTTCGAACTGAACGCTAGTGCCGTTAGGGGAGATCGCCAAAGCTTGAGCTAATCTCTCTTGACTGGTTATAGGATATAAATCATTCAGCAGGGTGAGCTTCTTCGAAACGGACACGGCACTTTGGATTTTTTTACCCAACATCTGAGTATGAATCGGTTTAGAAACGAAATGGTGAGCTTCACCTGAAAGGGCGGTTAATACCGTTTCTTGACGCATATCTCCTGAGATAAGAATAGTGGCCACTGTATGATCGATGAGCCTGTTTCGATACAGGATCCCCAACAGCTCAAACCCCGTGAAGGATTGCTCTAAGTGGTAATCAATGAGGAGTACATGAAAAGAGTGCGTCTCGACCGCTTTAATAGCTTGTCGATAATCGGTCGCAATAAAGATGCAGTCATGTGAAATACCTAAGCTCGAGAGTTGCTGCTTTATAAGTATCGTTGCACTCTTAGAGTCGTCGACAATTAAAACCCGTAGGTCTGGTGGTAAGGTCAAATCCATTTTCCTCAATACCAAATGTTATTTTTAATTTAGGTGTCAGGTTGCACATTGTCAAGGTGCCGATATCACATACAAACACTCAATAAACTATTGGTAATTAAAGATTATTCGACAAGATTTATGAAACTCATTCTACGGTCAGTGTTTTGATCGAAATTTTGTGTGGTTATGCAGGTTTTACACGTAAAAAAGAGGTAAGCCGTTAAGCTTACCTCTGTGTTTTGTTGTTCAAGTTTTCTTTGATATCCAACTATGAGAATTACTCTTTAAGTAACGCCTCGCAGCGTATCTAGCTCTAATCGCGCATATTCAGAATCAATACAGCGGCTAACGCTAAGAATACCGTCATCATCAAGAACACATCGTTATAGGCCATGATAGCGGCGTCACGTTGCATTGTTCCTAACAGGCTAGCTTGCGCTTGTTGCATCGCTGTCGCGGCATCACTGCCTGATTGGATAAAGAACGCTTGCTGATCTTTGAGTGTTTGCCAACCAAGTTGACTCACTGAAGGCAGCGACTCTTTGATATGTGCAAGATGCTCGCGGGTTTTGTTATCCAGTAGCGTAGCGATAATCGCTATGCTGAAAGCACCACCTAGGTTGCGCATTACGTTGGTTAAAGTCGAAGCATCCGGTGTGTCGATTTTGCTGATGTTCTTCATGGCAACCAAAGACAACGGAACCATAATAAACGGGCTGCCAATAGCGCGCAGAAGCATAGATAAAATCAACTGCTGACCACCAAAATCAATTGTCATGTGGGTGTTCACGTAACAGCTGAAACCAAACATCGCGAAGCCAAAGGTCACCAAGTATTTAGGCTTAATGATTTGAGTCAGTTTGGGCACGATTGGGAATATCAGAAGTTGTGGGAAACCCATCCACATCAGAACTTCACCGATCTCCATCGCGTTGTATTGCTGGATTTGCGTTAAATACAGCGGTAATACATAGATAGATCCGAGCAACGCCATACCTAAAATCAGATAGGCGATACAAGACATCGCAAACTGCGCATCCCGCAATAGCCGCAAGTTCACCAGTGGCTTCTTGTGTTGCAACTCGTTTATCACGAAGTAAACCAAACTCACCGCAGACACGATACTCAAGCCAACGATAAAGCTCGAGCTAAACCACTCCTCACGGTTGCCTTCTTCTAACACAACTTCCAAACAACCCAAACCTAACGCCATGGTCGCAATACCGAACCAGTCGGCTTTTTTCAGCGTACCAAGGTCGAACTTTTCATCGTCCAGGCCATAGCGGATCATGGTGATCACAAGCAGAGCGGGCGGAATATTGATGTAAAAGATGTAGTGCCACGAGAAGTTCTCGGTCAACCAACCACCAAATGTTGGGCCAATAGACGGAGCAAACGTCGCTGTAACACCAAACAGCGCCATGCCGACAGCGCGTTTGTTGACAGGCAATAGTTGAATGACCAAGGAGAACGCGAGTGGGATTAATGCACCACCACTAAAACCTTGCATCGCACGGAACACGATCATCGAGGTCATGTTCCACGAGAAAGAACACAGCAGAGATGAAATGGTAAAGATTGCCGTGGTCCACGTGAGAAAACGACGCTTACCGAGCGCTTTTGAAAGCCAACCACTGAGCGGAATAGCGATCATCTCCGCAACTAGGTATGACGTCGAGATCCATGAGCTTTCATCCAAGGTTGCAGACAAGGCACCTTGAATATCTTTAAGAGACGAGTTGGTGATCTGGAATGGTGATTTTCACAGGGACACGTTGAACAATTTTGGTGAAGTTACCGGTTGCATTCTCAGGTGGCAGCAGCGCGAACTTAGCGCCAGTAGCAGGGGAGAAGCTGTCTACCACGCCTTCAAGTGGCTGGCCTGGAAAGGCGTCTAACTCGACTTCGACTGTTTGACCTTTGTGAATACCGCTAAGTTGTGTCTCTTTGAAGTTTGCTTCAATCCACACTTGGTTGTTAGGCACTAGACTCATAAGCGGAGCACCAGCTTGAATCAATAAACCTTCACGCACACTGCGTTTACCAATGACGCCGTCTGTAGGTGCGTAGACTTTGGTGTAATCAAGGTTGAGCTGTGCTTGATCTTGTTGTGCCTGTGCTTCTGTTACTGAGGCTTTGGCTTGCTCAATTTCGCTCGCAATAACGATCAGTTGGTCATTGGTAGCGACAAGGTTGGCTTTCGCTTCTTCTAAGTCAGCAAGTGTCACTTTTTGTTGAGCAACCATGCTATCGACTTCATCTTGAGAAGCGTAATTGCGTTTCAACAAGCTACGAGAGCGCTGTACTTGTTGGATGGCACGTTCATATTCTGCTTCTGCGGAATCGACGCCACTTTCTGCTTGGTTAATTTTGCTACGTTGTAACGTCTGTTGAGCGATTAAGTTCTTTACGTCGGATTGTACGACGGATAAATGGGCATTAGCTTGAGCAAGGGCTGCTTGGTAATCACGGTCATCAATTTGAACCAATAAGTCGCCTTCTCTCACCGATTGGTTATCACTCACGTAAGACTTAACAATATAGCCAGACACTTTAGGGCTAATATTGGTGATGTCGCCTTGCAGGTAGGCGTTATCGGTCGATTCAAAATACTGACCATAGCCATACCAATATCCCGCGCCAGCTAAACCCAATGACAGCATGATCGCAGTAGCAATAAGCGGTGCTTTTTTACGTTTTTTTGTGCTTACTGATTGCGAAGCGTTGTTGTTTTCTGTCATTTCTATTTTCTCATTTTGCTTTTATTTAGATGTAACGAATTGTAAATGAAAGTCATTGATTGATAAGATAGGAAAAAAGGGAAACACTGTTGCAAAAATCTTACTAATAGCGAGTTTGGGGAGGTCGGATGGACTTAAATGCGGTCACTGTTTTTACACAAGTGGTTGATTGTGGGAGTTTTACACACGCAGCTGAAGCGTTGAACATGACGAAGTCGACCGTCAGCCGAAAGCTAGACGAGCTAGAACAGCACCTAGGTGTGAGGTTGATCACTCGTTCGACACGAAGTTTGGTCTTAACGCCAGAGGGGGATCGCTTTTATCAATCGAGCATGCAGATGCAAGAGATCATGAACCAAGCCGAGTTAGAGGTCTCTGCCAATCAGGATTTAATTCGAGGGCCGCTTAATGTGGTTTTTCCTGTTGAGTTAGGGCATCAAGTGTTGGCGAAATACATTCATAGCTTCCTAAAAGAGCACCCCAATGTGACGTTGAATTTGGAACTGACCAATAGAGAAGTCGATATTATTGGAGAAGGAGTCGACCTTTACGCACAGATTGGAGAGTTGGAAGACTCAAGTTTGGTCTCACGTTACCTAACAACTTCTGGACGCGTTTTAGTTGCTAGCCCTGAGTATTTAGATCAATGCGGTGAAATTAAAACGCCAAAGGATCTCAAAGCACCATTCCGAATGATTGAAACAGTGAACAAAGCAGCACGTTTACCTAAGTGGCACTTACAGTTAGAAGGTGGTGAGTCTGTTTTGATCGATCTGCCGTGTCAGTTGCGCGTGAATACCATCACAGCATGTCTAACGGCTTGTGTCGATGGGCTTGGCTTGGCGGTGCTTCCTGAGTTCATTTGTCGTGAGTACTTCAAGACAGGGAAACTGATTCGTTTGTTACCTGAATATGAGATGCCAAAAGTTTCAGTAAGTCTGGTGTATGCGGACAGGCAGCTAATGCCGAAGCGTAAGAAGGCCTTTATCAACTATTTACTGACGGCGTTCAAAAGTTGAGAGCTCTTACCGTTGACCCATTGGATAACATAAAAACAGCCTCTGCCTAAAACGTACCGATTAACCATAATCAAAGGCGGTGAGATAGTAACAATTGAAATATACCAGCAGGCACTAAAAGCTTTGCAATCACGGCTTATGACCCTGATGCTCCGACAGAAAGTGGCTTCTGGCACTGGGTCGCGTTTGATATTCCAGCAACAGTGAGCGAGCTACCTCGCGGTGTCGATATCTCTAAAGTGGGTGGCAAAGAAGGCCGAATCGATTATGGAACGGTAGGTTTCGGTGGCGCTTGTCCTCCAGAAAAAGATGGTATGCACCGTTATCAATTCACGGTTTGGGCATTACCAACGGACAAACTTAACCTAGACGAAAATACGCCGTCGGCAGTGGTTGGATTCACGTTGAACAGCATGGCTTTAGACAAAGCAAAACTGACGGCAACTTATACACGTTAATAGCTTATGTACGTTAAAAGCTTATACACGTACATAATAAGCAAATAAGCAAATAAGCAAATAAGCAAATGAGATGAATCATCAATATCAAGTGACGATCTTTCGTGCAGAGCAGTTACAAAAACTGCGTAATGTGAGGATTCTATCCCCTAGTATTATTCAGATCATTACAGGCAGCAAACGCCTGTTTTGGAAAGACTCAGCGGCAGAACTCTCGCATTCTGAGCTGCTGTTGTGTGAGGCATCAGCGTCATTGAGTTTTGAGAACATGCCCCACAAAGGACGTTTTAGTCAGCGCTTTAAAGGAAAATTTGGTTTATCGCCTAGTGAATACATCAAGACAGTGGTCAGCAATTAAGTCATAAGACGCATCGAGCAAAGTAAGCCTAGTTAATTATAGGTCATTGAATAATTAAATGAATACCGTTTTAATAGGCTCAAAACCAAATGTTTGTAAGAGCGCAGATTGCTGTGTACCAGAGATGATGGCGCTATACCAGAGAAGGTCACCCATGACTGAATTGAACCCCAAAAGTGAATTAAATATAGACAAGCTCACCAACGATTTCCCATTGTTAAAACAACTGATAGCGTTAGAAGAAGTGAGTTGGTTTAACCCAAACATCACGACGTTAGAACAGGGTTTACCTTATGTGGGCTTAAGCGAAGAGGACATTCAAGATGCAAGCCTGCGATTACAAAGGTTTGCCCCTTATCTGGCGAAGGCATTCCCTGAAACACAAGTGACCGATGGCATCATCGAGTCTGAGCTTGTTGACATTCCATCTATGAAATCAGTATTGCAAGCGCATTATCAGCAGCCAATAAAAGGGCGTTTGATGATGAAGAAAGACAGCCATTTACCGATTTCAGGTTCAATCAAAGCGCGCGGTGGTATCTATGAAGTACTAACGCATGCCGAGAAGCTTGCGATTGAAGCGGGGTTACTGTGTGAGAGCGATGACTACAGTAAGTTGCTCGAACCTGAATTTCGTGACTTCTTTAAACAATACAGTATTGCAGTAGGCTCAACGGGTAACTTAGGCATGTCGATTGGCATAATGAGTGCCAAGTTAGGCTTTACAGTGTCGGTTCACATGTCTGCTGATGCGAGAGCGTGGAAGAAAAACAAACTGCGTGAGCATGATGTCAATGTGGTCGAATATGAGCAAGATTATGGCGTTGCAGTAGAACAAGGTCGCAAAGAAGCAGAACAAGATTCACGATGCTTTTTCATTGATGATGAAAACTCGCAAACTCTATTTCTTGGTTATTCTGTAGCTGGAGAAAGGCTCAAACAGCAATTTGATCAGCAGCAGATTGTCGTCGACAAAGAGCACCCATTATTCGTTTACTTGCCATGTGGAGTCGGTGGCGGCCCCGGTGGTGTGGCATTTGGCCTAAAGATGGCTTTTGGTGACCATGTACACTGTATTTTTGCTGAACCGACCCATTCACCTTGCATGTTGCTCGGTGTCCATACGGGGTTGCATGATGACATTGCAGTTCAAGACCTAGGTATCGATAACCTCACCGCTGCAGATGGGCTTGCAGTTGGCCGTGCTTCTGGTTTTGTTGGTCGAGCTATGGAACGTTTACTTGATGGCTATTACACGTTAACCGACAAACGTATGTATCAATTGTTAGGTGAACTGAACCAAGTGGAGGGTATTCAATTGGAGCCTTCAGCACTTGCGGGTATGCCGGGCGTGATTAATGTTGAACAGAATAGAGAATACCTTGCTCGTCTAGATATTGATGAGTCGGTGCTAGCCAATGCCACACATCTTGTATGGGCGACTGGCGGAGGCATGGTGCCAGAGCAAGAAATGGCAGCCTATTTAGCAAAGTCATCGGTGTAAATTGGATAGAAAGACGGATGATTGATGAGTTGAAACGAAGCAATAAGTTACGCAGATCGTTACCCCAAATACATATTTTATAAATCAGGCTTCTTAAATATTCTAACTATCAGTTAGGTTGAGTGGCATTCAACTTGATAGGGATAGAGTGATGCAAGCGGATAAAACGATTCAACCTGATAAAGAAGTAGAAACACAACTGCCAACTACACTAAACCCAAATACACCAGAAAAACTATTACAACGCCTAGATGCGATTGGGGAATCTTTGAAAGCTTCTGGTAAGGCGCATGCCTTATTGGGACTCGGTTCTGTTAGCATTGAAACGGAGCGATTGGATCAGTATTCAGACGTTGATTTCTTCGCGATAGTACAAACGGGGCACAAGCAATACTTCTTAGACAGCTTACATTGGTTATCTGATATTCTTCCAGTCGACTATTGCCTAGCTAATAGTGATGGCTGTGATACGTCGAGCGATGGGAGTGTGAAATGACGGTCATTTTGTATCTAATAATTGGCTGATTCTTTTGTAGAGAAAGTCAATTGATTTGAATGGTGATTGTAATTGATTTATAAAATCGTTTTTATGAGTGGTGCTGAGGTTTAGTTGGCTAATCACTGGATGTCGTCAACCAATTAAATTACAATCGAACATCGTTTTATTAATTCGAGCTTTATCGTCATGGTGCGAAACCTAGTCACATTCATCGTTAGTCTGTTTTTCTTAACCGCTTGCTCTACAACGAGTAATAAGCAGATCGACGAAAAGACATTGAGCAACGAAGATACTCTGTCGAACACTATCGAAGAAGAGACGAATATAAACGTTATTGCTGAGTCTGCTGATGAGACAAGTGCTGATTTAGTTAAAGATACTAGTGCCAACGCTAAAGCTGAATCTGTATCAGAAGCTTCTGAAGGCTCTGAAGTACATTCATCTCAAGTAACCGCTAAACAAGTGACTGCAGATATAGTCGAGACCGATAATGAGAAAGGACTTGGAAGTTACCTATTGCTCAACAACGAGCCGACTAAGAAAGTCATAAAATCGCTCAAGGGAGTAACAGATACTTTGAACGTTTTGACCTTTGGAATATTTGCCACAGGCCATGGTTGAGCGAATAGCTCGAACGAAGAACATCGAATCAGTAAACAAGGCGAGCCAAACGGTTCGTCTTTTTTATATCTGAAACTTACTATTAGTTCTGGTTGTAGTTCTGGTTATAGCTGTTGTTCGCTTGTTTGTCGGCTTGAGTCAAGAGACAGTCAGCAAAGTAGGTATTTGTTCGTTCTGGAATGGACTCGCCGTATTTACCGTGTTTGACTTGTTATATGCATCGAGTGTTTTAATGATCCTCCCAAAGTAAGCAACGAAATCTAATCTTACAAAGACAGTGTCTGATATTCACTTAAGGGCATAGTAGTATGTTTGCGATGAAATCCGGTATTTAGTTTTGTTATCAATATTCTAGGGAAGAGATATGAAGAATAAGAGTGTATTTTTAAGCGTCGCGATGGCCATGTTTGCGGCTCAAGCGAACGCATCTGACGCGAACCATGAATCTGTAGCAGACAGTGTTATCGCCGAACAAAGAGCGAACCTGTCTGAAAACACACAAGGCAAAGGTTTCGGCCCGCAAGCCCCACGTGATTTGGGTTCTTTGCAGGGAACTAACGCTCGTCTGTTTTCTGATGCACCAGATTCAACAGCCATGAACTTATGTAATATTCACTTCCATAAGAACGCTGAGCACAAAGGTGGTGAGTTTACCCAATACGCTGGTAATGGTGATGGAAAGGGCTTCCAAAGTGGCTTTAAGTACACTGGTAAGTTGAGTACGGCTGAGCTGATACCATTTGAGGGCAAGGTTTGTCCAAGCGATCATGGCTCTTTGCATTCGGGCGACACCATCGAAGTGCATTACGTGTACTCAACCGCTCAAGTTGAACCGGGTGAAACACTGGGCGCTTGTTTTAACGATGCGATTACCAACCCACAATTACGTGTAGAAACCCAAGTTTATGTATTAGTAAATGATGACAAAGCACTCGATTTCGAAGCATTGGCTAAGCACTCTAAAGTGGATGGTTTGCACCAAGCAACCAATATTCCACAAGATACTGGCTCAGCGATTCAATACGCAGGTTCTACAACAGGCCCTGGTTATAATGAACAAGGTTCGCCCTTCCAAGTAACATGGAACGTTCGTCCACAAGTGGCGAAAGTGGATATCGCTACGGTTGGTAACTGGTGTGAAGGAAACGATTTTAACGAAGACCATGCACATGGTGTAAGAAATATAGTCGTAAACCCAGAGTTGTTGTCACCAATAGCGAACTAATCTTGTTACGTTGATTGGTAGTCAATATTTTCAAAGGCGAGCCATTAGGTTCGCCTTTTGGTTTCTTAATGAAAAAGACGTTGGGCTTAGAACTAGGACTAGGCGAAGGTCTTGTGGGGAAATTACGTGTGACACTTATTCAAAACATGAGTTGTGTGAATCGTTCTTAGTTAAAAATGACTGTCAGTCAAACACGCTCTTAGACAAAAACGTTCTTTACCCGAATCGGAGCTCCGTGATACGTTCGAAACTTATAATGTTGAATGATATTTGAGGGACGGCAGATGTCACTAGAAGGCGCACTAACATTTTTTATTGCCATGTTTATATTTGGTATTACTCCGGGACCTGGCGTATTTGCGATTTTAGCTCGTGCTATGGTACATGGATGGCGCAAGTGCATCACGCTTTCGTTAGGTATGATTTGCAGTGACCTTATCTATCTTACGCTTGCCTGTTTTGGCCTAGCGACGATTGCTGAGAACTGGTCATTGGCTTTTGAGGTGATTCGCTACCTTGGTGCGGCGTATTTAATTTATCTTGGGTACAAGATGTTTAAGAGCCTACCTGAAGTGCAAGGCTCAGCGGAACTCGCTGCGAAGCAAAGTCAGAAATCAGAACTCGCAAGTTTCGCACAAGGCTTTTTGATTTCAGCATCAAACCCTAAAGTGATTCTATTTTATATTTCGTTCTTGCCGACTTTCATTGACCTGACGGTTTTACGCTCACAAGATATCGTCTTGGTTTCCGTTTTAGCATTTGTTGCTTTGATGTCCGGTGTCATGCTGATTGCGATGGGGGCTGGCAGAATGCCAAGTTTACTTAAAACGCCACGCGCACATAAAAGACTAAATCAAAGTGCTGGTGGAATAATGATTGCGGCTGGATCATATTTGGCGATAAACAGATAAATACAGTTCAATTTAAATAGAAAAAGCGCCTTATTGCCTTGTGGCAGTAACGCGCTTTTTTGTATTTACTTTCCGGTGCGGTATTCGCTTACTAGAGCAGTATTAGCGAATTACTGCGCTAATTGAAGGCAGTAAATCGCGCTTCTTAATCACGTATCGTAAGCGAATTAACATCAGCGTCGCTGAAACGCTCAAGCCCGTTAGAATACCAATCCAAAAGCCTTCTTCACCCATTGCAGGAACAATGTGGCCCGTTAAGCCCAACACCATGCCCAGTGGTAATGCTAAGCCCCAGTATGAAGCTATGGCTAAGATCATTGGGATCTTGGTATCTTTATAACCACGTAATGCACCGTTAGCAGACGTTTGTAATGCATCGCTGAACTGGTACATCGCAGTAAAGGTCAACAATACTGCTGCCGTTGCACTTATCGCAGGATCGGTGGTGTAAAGCCTGATGATCCACTCTGGGAACAACAGGAACATCGCAACCGAAAGCAAGGAAATTAACGCTGCAACTAAAATACCGACTTTACTGCGCTCAATTGCGCCTAGTTCGTCTTTCTCACCCAAAGCGTGACCAACACGAATCGTAATACCAAACGAAATACTCATCGGAATCACGTAAGTCAGGCTCGAAATGTTAAGTGCAATTTGCGCGGCTGCCACGTTCTCTGCACCAATACGACCAATCATCAACGCGATAACCGCAAAGATACTGCCGCACACCGCGATGTTCATGCCGATAGGTAAACCTAATCTTAGAAGGTGAAGCATCTCTTTTGCTTTTGGCTTTGCATCTGAAAAGTTGATGATGGTTTTGTAGTGGTGATGACCTTTAATGTAGGAATACAGCATTCCTGACATTAACCAATACACCAAGCTAGTCGCCCAGCCACAACCCACAGCCCCCATTTCAGGGAAGCCAAACTTGCCGTAGATAAGCACGTAGTTGACCGGAATATTCACCAACAAACCAACCACCGAAATGATCATCGGTACTTTGGTGTTGTTCATACCCTCACAAAAGCCATTCAAGGTGTAAAACAGGGCAATACCCGGCACACCGAAGGCTAGGGCAAACGCATAGTCGCTACCAATTGGAATGATCTCAGAGGCAACCCCAATCCACTCTAAGATCGGTTTCGCACTCACCAAATAAGCGATAAGCAGCACACTCGCGATTAATGCCAACCAAACCATCTGGAAAAATTCAACAGAGATACTTTGGAAGTCCCGTGCGCCGCGGTGGTAAGCAACGATAGGCGTTAACGCCATAATCACACCACGCAGTAGCAGTAACACAGGAATCCAAAGGCTAGTACCCAGTGCAATAGCGGCGAGATCGGCAGGGCTTACTTGGCCAGCCATTGTCGTATCGACAAATCCCATCGCTTGGGTCGCTATTTGAGTCAAAATGATAGGAACCGAAAGATGCATAAGCGCACCCGATTCACGAGTAAAAGGACGAAGTTTCGTTAGCATGGAAGTTCACAACATCAATATAAATACACGAATGATGGCAGGATGGCCGGTGTGCATTTTAGGATGTGCCCCGTTGGGCGGGCGACAATATAAACACCTTACCGTATAGGGTCAAGCATTGGATTTATAGGGGCTAATTTGCTCTGGAAGAACGCTAGATTTGCATGGTGTTAGATACTGTTTCTATGTACATAACCTGATGATTTTAATGTGAATCATGCTAGATAGAAAGTTTCTATATTTGCTTGTTGAATTTCAATGCGCACATCATAAGTCACTGTTATAGATGAACTAAATTTAGTACAATTGATGGCATAAGAAACTGATAGAAAAATTCTATATTTAAATGCAGAATTTTTCTGTCTAAGAACTGTTAGGGCTCTAAGGAGTAATATTTATGTTTGGAAAGATCTTCATCGACTCTTCAGGTTATGAGTACGGAGTAATTCGGAAAACGATATCGACTACGCCCAAAGAATTATCAGATGTAACTGCAATTGCGGAGGATGAATGCGGTAACTACTTCATACTTAATACTCAGGGGATCTTTTTTTGGGATCATGAAACATCGGCTAGAACCTTTCTTAGCGCCTCTCTACAGGAGTTTGAGGAGAATTGTGTTGAACCCAGATGTATTGATTTATCCGAAGGTCAGGTGATTTCTAGCTGGATAGATCCAGATTTTGCAAAATTACATGGCGTGAACCTCAAGCCCTAACAAGCGCTTCAAGTTGATTCGCAACGCATGGCATTTTTGGTTTAAATCAGTTTTGTGTTTACGGTGCAATGCAGACAGTTCGGCTTCATTGCTCACAACTTAAGCGAGCGTTAGCTGTTTTCTGAGGAGTTGAATATCTATGACAAAATTTGAAATAGCAATTTCTACATTGCTAATTGGTTTCATGCTTGGTCAAGCGGTAGATTTCATAAAGTATCGCTGGGGTATCTATCGTAAGAAAAAGGGTATCTCAGATGAAGTTCTGGATATTCATGATGAGTTAAAATTCAAGGCTAAGAGAATTGAAGAAATTCTCAATGATCTAAATAGCGTAGCTTTAAGCGGCACAGTTACACCATCTTCTATATCGCACGTTATTTTTGACCATCACTATGCTGATGTTGCGCCATTTTACACCCGCAAAGAAAGAGCTGAACTCGCATCGATTTATAAATGTGTCGAGAATTTCAACAAAGAATTAGCAAGTGGTGAGCGTAAAGATATCTCAAGTAGTAATAACTCGTTTATCTCCCTGTATGCTCAGTGCCGTATGGGAATTGGCTCTATTGAACATTATCAGCGCTATAAAGGTGAAAAAAGCTTAAACGATAACAAAGAAGAGTTGGACAGAATTCGGTTATCTATACAGGCACTTGCAGATAAGTACCATATTTAAAAACACAGCTAACAAATAAGGATTAAGGTGTTGCGTAGCCAACACTAAATCCCGAGTGTTGAACAAGCCCGAAGCCACTTTATTAAGTAAATTGTACGATTGTATTTGAAGGGCACATCGCTTTGAGGATTTTCTCAAGGCGAGCGAGGTCAAGATAAGGTTGCGATAGCAATCTTATCAACCAGTTAGCTATTTTCGTTTCTTTCTTCGTCACATCCCCTCTGTTTTTGTCAATGCCTTCTCCTTATTATCAAATGCCTTTCGGCTAGGTGTTTTAACTGTCAATTCAGTGAGATAGTCACCTTGTTCCAATGATATAATTAGCATCAGTCTTTTATATAGGTAAGCACTGCGATGACAACGAAAAATAGTATATTTCCACCTAACTCTATGGCGCATGACTCCCCAAATAGAACGCAACCGTTAGGTATAGAAGATGCTCGTTATCAAGAGGCTACCAAAGACAGTTTCTTTCCTAAGTGGTCGATAGCCTATGATGCAGAAGCAAGAAGTGGTAAAGGCGTGACGCCAGCAATTACAGATGCGGCAGTGACTCGTCAAAATGCGATAGCAGCGGAAACTGAAGCGGCCAACCCTCAAACGGCGAATACTAATTCATTAGCATCTAGTGATGCGACCTCTAATGTAATGAAAACGGTATCTGAGTTGTTTAGCTCAAGCTCTAAAAAATGCTTCGCCTCAAGTATTATGCCTGATGTTGATAAAACGCAACCTATCCCATTAAGAGAATACGGTGAAGTTGCGGTGTTAACATCAGGGAAAAGCACGGACTTTAAGAAGCGATTTTCCAAAATGACACCAGAGCAAGAGTTGAAAATTTTGTCTGGTACTAGCTTGGTGGATATGGCATTAAGCGACTTAGGTGCTTGGCGAATAACTCATAATAATGATGAGGTTCTTCCTGCCTGGTGTTTATTATTTTGTGCATCAGGCATGAAAGCCGAGCATTTGATTAACCGTGAAGAATTTAACCAATTATCGGATGTAAATACAGAGCTTAAATTACGACTTCAAAATGATGAAAGTGGTAAAGAAGATTTAATCGCTTTTCACCGTGACGGTGAAAAGCTTCCTGTTATTCAAGCAGAGCCAAATCCAGAGGGTGGAAGCAAGGCTTTTAAAGCAACGCTCCCAAGTGGTGTTGTCATTGAATGGAATGGTGTAAGTAAACAAGGCCCACTATTCCATAATGGGGCAGAGCGTAGATTTGGAAGTCTTCGACAAGAAAAAGTACTCCCAATTGACGGTAAGACTCAAGATATCGAGGGTGTTTCGGATGATGCTGTTGAAGAGGTTATAATTGCCTTTCCAAAGCAAAAGTTCCTTGAGCCTTTGTATTTAGTGCTACCTAAATTCAAAGAAGAATCAAAAGTTACAATCAACCCTAAAAATATGTACTGGCCTCCGTATAACCCGTTAGCAAAAGAAGGGGAGAAAGAGCTGAATGTTGAGTATGTTGAACCAATTAATAGTTTTGGGTTAATGTCACCAGAGGAAGGGCATGAACTCCTACAAAATTTGTATGATGATATGGGCGGTAGAGATACCGTTGGTGATTTTAAGGATTATTATGGTTTAGGTAATGGTGTTTATGATTCGTATAAAGTTGCATCAGGACTTGGTAGTTTAGGTGTTGTAGCGTATACAAAAAATATTAACGGTAAAGATTGGGTCATCATTAAAAATTTCCGCCGTTACGAACAAACCTTAATGAAAGGTAATAAATGGGGAGCGAATAACCCAAGGGTTATTCAGGTAGGGTTAGGTTTAAATGATTTAAAAGGTGCTGTTAGGTATATTAGATTTAATATTGGAGTTGAAATTATTGTTTCTGTAGGAATAAATGCTGCGGATTATATATTGAATGACGAGGCTACATTAGCTGAGTTTGTTGGTAACTCATCTGGAGATATGGTTAAAGGACTTGTATCTATGGGGGGGGGAGCAATAGCTGTTACTATGTTGCCAGCAACAGCGACCGTTTTATTATCGGGAACAATATTTGCGGCAGTATCATTCTTAGTTGGTCAAGGGCTTAATGTTGTTGATGAAAATAATGGTTATTCAAAAGATATAAGTAAAGCTGTTGATAGGTTAATGAAATGATTATATTTAAAATTATATTTTGGATATCGTTCTCAGTTGTAGGCGCATGGTTTTCATCAGATGCTTTTTTTGTTGCTTTTGGCGAGCCAGAAAAAGTGGTTACAATTGTAGGTATTTTGAATTTGTGGGGAAGTGTTACTTGTGCATTTTTAGGCGTTTATGTTGCATATTATTTTATAATGGAGCTACTAAAATCCCCAGTGTCACATAAACGGTTTAATATAATAGGCGGGAGTTTAGCTATAATCATTGCTCCATTATTAACCCTTGGTGTGTATTCAAAAAGTTTATCTAATGTTTCTAGTTATGTAGAATGTGATAGTTTACGAGAAGTATCAAGTCGTTACTCTAGTCGAACATATGCAGTATCTGATGAAGTATGCTTGAAAGTGGTTGTTGATGAAAAACAATAAATTTTAGGCGCATATAACAGATAAGGATTAAGGTGTTGCGCAGCCAACACTAAATCCCAAGTGTTGAACAAGCCCGAAGCCACTTTATTAAGTAAATTGTACGATTGTATTTGAAGGGCACATCGCTTTGAGGCTTTTCTCAAGGCGAGCGAGGTCAAGATAAGGTTGCGATAGCAATCTTATCAACCAGTTAGCTATTTTCTCTTTCTTTCGTCGTCACATCTCCTCTGTTTTCGTTGATGCCATTCTCCTTATTATCAATGCCTTTCGGCTACATGGGTCGGCTCACTCCAACGCACGCACAGCTAGCATTCATAGTTCGTGCGTGAGTGTTCTTGCCCAATAATGTGCACCACCACACGCTTCAGCGCCTATACGCATGAGTAGCATATTTGCTATGTAGTCAGCAATTTAGAGCGGGTTACTGACTTATGAAGTTAGACTTTACCATTTTGGTCTACGGCATGAAGGCTAAAGTGGTTTTTAGCTAGGTCGATACCGCAGAAATAAGAATAATCAGACATGGTGCCTCCGGTGCAATTAAGTATCACATAAGGGGGCAGAACCTCGGGAGGGGGGAATTCATGTCATTCATTATTTGCTTGGAGGCTAGCAGTTAACTAGCCTAAATTCGCTCTTACATCAGAAATGGTAATAAAGAGTTTATTTTCTGCATCCTGAAACGCTTGGAATCCATATCGCTCGTAGAAGTCTTTTGCACCATCTTTGGCGTCAACAATAACCACAGGGAATGCGACGCTATCACTGGCTGCTAGTAGCTTTCTGAGTGCATCAATAAGCAGCCACTCGCCAAAGCCTTTACCTTTGTAGCGCTCATCAACAGCTAGTCGAGCAATTAGACCACCAGAGGTAGATGATTGGTGTTTTTTCTGTAGCTTGTCGGGTAAGGCCTTCAAATCGATTGGTGTCATTGTTAGTGTATAAAAGCCAATGATATGCGAGCTATCGTTATCATCTTCTAAAACGAAAGTTCTTGTGTTGTCTTTCTTTGCTTGTTGACTCGCCATTACTTTCAGATAGTTATTAAGAGCTTCAATACCGCAGTTGAACCGATTTCTATCATGTTTTGCTTTTTCTAGAAGTACCGTGTTCATCATTGAGTTTTGTTCTCGTAACGTTCAGAAGCCGTTTTCAATTTTGAGTTGATTATTGCAGGGCGGTCTAAAGCGTCCATAAGTAAGCTGGCATCAGCTTGGCTAAGTTTAAGTGTTTGCTCACGTTCAATCACTTGTTTGGCTTTTTCGATAGCAGCACTTAGAACAAATGAGTTAATACTAGACATGCCAGCAATTGCTGCCGCTTTTGTCAGTAAATGTTGTGTATCGACATCAACTCTAGCAGTGATACGGGGTAAATTAGTCGCCATAATGTAATTTCCTTTTGTGTCAAAATGTCACATGTATATTATGGTCTTCAAATGAGTAGTAATCAATAATTGTGTCACTTTGGCACGCAAACTAACAAACAAGGATTGAGGTGTTGCGCAGCCAACACTAAATCCCGAGTGTTGAACAAGTCCGAAGCCACTTTATTAAGTAAATTGTACAGTTGGGTTTGAAGGGCACATCGCTTTGAGGCTTTTCTCAAAGCGAGCGAAGCCAAGATAAGGTTGCGATAGCAATCTTATCAACCAGTTAGCTGTTTTTGCTACACGCTTCAACGCCTATACGCATGAGTAGCATATTTGCTATTTTGGTCAGCAGTTTAGAGTGGGTTACTGACTTATGAAGTAAGACTTTACCATTTTGGTCTACGGCATGAAGACTAAAGTGGTTTTTAGCTAGGTCGATACCGCAGAAATAAGAATAATCAGACATGGTGCCTCCGATGCATTTAAGTACCACGTAAGTGTGGGACATCCTCAGGAGGGGGGGAGTTCATGTCATTCATTATGTGAATACATGGAGTAAAGTTCAATTAATAATCTAGAATCAAGGGCGGCCAACTATCGCGTAGTACTCGTTTAATGCCTTTAGGTAAGCTCTTAACTCTTCAGGGGAATTGAAGGTTTCTGGTCGCTCCGGTGGGGCCAGGTATGTAGAGAACGAGCTTGATTGAACTTCGCTTTTACTTGAGCTTAGTTCATAAATATTAGCCTTAAATAGCTCTAGGCTTAGAGAGTTGGGGTTCACTATAGCAATCGTTGGTATCTTAAGTGCCGAATGAGCTGCTTCTGTATAGTCCTGTTGTGAGTAGCAGTCATTACAGTAAATGACTTTTATGTTGTTAGTCGATTTGGCTAATGAGTTTGTGGTAAATAAAGATAAAGCTATTAAGCCTAAAATAGGGAAAGAGAGTTTCATATCAGTTCCTTTGTTAATGAATATTAGTTTCTCCATGTATTCAAAGTTACCCTAACACAGATATGAAACGGAGTGTAGTGTTTTAAGTTGGTGGGATTCATAAGTTACTCCTGTGAACGACCATCAGGGTGATGGTGTTACAAGAGTATGGCTTGCACTCGTTTTACTCTGCCGCGCAGCGGCTTCGTTCAACAAATTGCTCAAATGGACTTCTAACGCTCGGCAGTTTTGGTTCCAAATGGTTTTGTGTTTTAAGGTGCGTTGCTTTAAGTTAAGTGTTCGTTATCAGCCATTTAGCAAGGCGTTAGCTGTGTCTCACGTTAAGTAATCAGGATAAATATGAATAATCTTCTTATAGATGAACTGCTTCGTTCATATGGAATCTACTGCTCTAATAAAGAAGCTGATGATTTTGAAGAATATCAGCTTCTTGGAGCGGTAAAGTACGCCAAATCTGTAGCTTACAAGTTAAAAGACCTAGATTTATTAGGTCTTGCCTCAAAAATTGAAATAGAGTTGCAAGAGCGAATTAAAACTGAAAATGAATACTACCTATCTTTTGATGAGGCTCCGAGTGAGTTTCCGCATCTGGAAGATGGGCGAGAGTTTTGTAAGGACCTGTTCTATGTACAAAATCGCTATAGAGTTGATATGAAACCGTACCGAAGATTACTCATTGTTCACGAGGAAATATTTATGTCTACGGGGCTATATGACTCTTTAGTTAAGTACCTCGATGAAGACACAGTTCTTCACAAGATCTACAATCAGGTAAAACACAAAGTCATGTATTACCAAGGAGTCACACTGCCTGAAATTAGTAAGGTTGATGCACTATTTAATGAAGCTTTCGAGGATATTTGTCGAAAGGCTGATAAACACCTTGAACGCCAATTGAATAAAGCTGTCGCTGCAAACAGCTAACAAATAAGGATTAAGGTGTTGCGCAGCCAACACTAAATCCCAAGTGTTGAACAGGCCCGAAGCCACTTTATTAAGTAAATTGTACAGTTGGGTTTGAAGGGCACATCGCTTTGAGGCTTTTCTCAAAGCGAGCGAGGCCAAGATAAGGTTGCGATAGCAATCTTATCAACCAGTTAGCTGTTTTTCGTTTCTTTCGTCGTCATATCTCCTCCGTTTTCGTCAATGCCATTCTCCTTATTATCAAATGCCTTTCGGCTAGGTGGGTCGGCTCACTCCAACGCACGCCATCTCATGTGCACAGCAAGGGCAGATTCGTATCGCTTTGGTTCTTATCGGTGCTGGTACTGGCGGCATCCTATAGACCAAGTTCAACAGTAACAGTTGAATGCGGGCTCTTAAGGCGTGTGCTTGACCACGTAAAAACCCGTAGTCTCGTACTCGCTGCAACCCTTTGGGGAGCACGTGCTGCAAAATGAGCAGCAAGAACTTGAGAGTCGGTAAAGTGCGCGTTCGCCATGCGTTGGTCTGGCTCTCTTTATAGCGGAACGTGACCGTATCATCGGTGATATAGATGATGTCTTCATCAGGTAACACACCATTTAAGCAACACATAAGTGTGGCAGAACCTCGGTAGGCGGGGTCCATGTCATTCGCTATATTTTTCATTGAAAGTTGCGTCATAGTGCGCAACACGCTACACTTTTCTTATGATTAAATCATTTAAGCACAAAGGTCTCAAAAAGTTTTTTGAGACTGGCAGTAAAGCGGGCATTCAAGCGAAACATGATCGCAAGTTGAGAATGCAATTAGCCGCGATAGATACTGCAACCATTATTGATGATGTTGATTTGCCGGGCTTCAAACTTCATCCTCTGAAAGGGGATAGAGATGGAATTTGGTCAATTACAGTAAATGGTAACTGGCGTGTTACTTTCGAATTTATCGATGGTAATGCTTACATTTTAAATTACGAGGATGACCATTAATGGCTATGTACAATCCCCCACATCCAGGTGAGTTTATCTATGACGTTTATATGGAACCATTCGGCTATAGTTGTCGTTTTGTGGCTAAACAACTTGATGTTGCTGCTTCAACTCTGAATCGAGTGATAAAAGGGAAGAGTTCAATTTCACCCGAAATGGCATTACGTCTTTCAAAATCACTAGGTCGTACGCCTGAAAGTTGGCTAACAATGCAAGATAATTACGATCTATGGCAAGCAAAACAAAACGTGAATTTAACTAAGGTGCACACGATCAATTTTGCTATGACGTAGTAAAATATAACAAACAAGGATTAAGGTGTTGCTCAGCCAACATTAAATCCCGAGTGTTGAACAAGCCCGAAGCCACTTTATTAAGTAAATTGTACGATCGGATTTGAAGGGCACATCGCCTTGAGGTTTTATCAAGGTGAACTGCTAAGGTTTGGCATTTAAAGTTCCTATTGGGTTTTGTGTCTAAAGTGTGTGGCTTTAGGGTGAGTGTGCGTTATCCGCCACTTAGTCAGGTTTTATAGCTCATGAACTCCCTCGAAACTCTAGCTAGAAGATTTGATGTTTCTTTAATCAGCTTGTTTTATATCGGCTTAGTTTAATTTTACGAGGCAATTATGAAGTCTAGACAATGTCCCAAGTGTCGGAAAAATGTGGCATGTAGCTGGTTTTTCTTTAGTTCTCATTGGACTAAGTACCGTTGTATTGGATGTGGTTCGCTGATGAAATGGAGTCGGAGGCGAACTTATCTAGGAGCTGTTTCCGGTGGTTTCGCTGGTCCGTTTGTCATTTCTACACAATCTATTATCCCATCTACTTTTCTTAGAATCTCAATCGCGATTGTTTTTGCAATAGTTTTAGCCATTTTTGTGAATAAGCAGATTGAGTACGTCGACGAAACTGAGTCATAACAAACGACTATGGCGTCAATGGCTATTTAGGCGCTATTCCTTTTTTATAGACCATCACTTTTTAGCTTTAAAGCTAAAGCCCTATAAGTTTCCTACTGCCACAACGCCAGCAGAAACACAAAAAGACCAATCCCAAGCGTTACCTTTAGAAGCAAGCCCAAAGGGGCACCACCTTTTGGCGCTTTGTTGCAACATCCCATAATTGTTTCCTCATTCATCGTTGGATTCATTTCACCTTAAACCTTTCCCTTACGGTAAGGTCAATGTTTTATTAGTCATATAATCTGGAATCCGAAAAACAAAAAGCGAACCGTTTGGTTCGCCTTTTGTTATGTTTTTCTGCTTAGCGCCGCGAGGAATTAATCTTCGTAGTTATCGATGCTTGGGCAAGAACAGATTAGGTTACGGTCACCGTATACGTTGTCTACACGGTTAATTGTTGGCCAGTACTTCGAGTTCTTCGTTGCTTTCGATGGGAAGCAAGCCAGTTCGCGAGAGTAAGGGCGATCCCATTCTGCGCCTGAAAGGTCGACTTGTGTGTGCGGTGCGTTCACTAGAGGGTTGTTGTCTAGTGGCCATTCACCCGCTTTCACTGCTGCAATTTCGTGACGGATTGCGATCATCGCTTCACAGAAACGGTCTAGCTCTTCTAAATCTTCAGATTCAGTTGGCTCTACCATGAGTGTGCCAGCAACTGGGAAAGACATAGTAGGCGCGTGGAAACCGAAGTCCATTAGACGCTTAGCAATATCTTCTTCGCTGATACCTGTGTCTTCTTTAAGTGGACGAATATCGATAATACATTCGTGCGCTACGCGGCCGTTAGTGCCACGGTAAAGAACAGGGTAGTGAGGGCGTAGTTTTTCCATCACGTAGTTTGCGTTCAGAATTGCTACTTTCGTTGCGTCTGTTAGGCCAGGTTCGCCCATCATTGCAATGTAAGCCCAAGAGATAGGTAGAATTGAAGCACTACCTAAATCTGCCGCTGATACCGCGTAGTCAGAACCTTGTACACCGTTTTCGATGTGACCTGGTAGGAAAGGTGCTAGGTGCGATTTAACGCCGATAGGACCCATACCCGGACCGCCACCACCGTGTGGGATACAGAATGTTTTGTGTAGGTTTAAGTGAGATACGTCTGAACCGATGAAGCCAGGTGAAGTTAGACCTACTTGAGCGTTCATGTTCGCGCCGTCTAGGTAAACCTGACCGCCCGCTGCGTGTACTTGTTCACACACTTCTTTCACTTGCTCTTCGTATACGCCGTGCGTAGAAGGGTAAGTGATCATGATGCTTGATAGGTTGTCTTTGTGCTTCTCGATTTTCGCTGCTAGGTCTGCCATGTCGATGTTGCCATCTTCATCACACTTAACAACTACTACCTTCATTGACACCATTGATGCTGTTGCAGGGTTAGTACCGTGCGCAGAGCTTGGAATCAGACAAACATTACGGTGAGCTTCACCGCGGCTTGCGTGGTAGCGTTGAATCGCGATTAAACCCGCGTATTCGCCAGATGCACCAGAGTTAGGCTGTAGTGAGAAATCGTCGTAACCGGTAATTTCACAAAGCTTCTCTTTAAGATCTTTCGCTAGCGCTGTGTAACCCGCCGCTTGCTCTAGAGGTGCGAATGGGTGAATAGAACCAAACTCAGGCCATGTTACTGGAATCATCTCAGCAGCAGCGTTCAGCTTCATTGTACAGCTGCCCAGTGGGATCATGCCGTGCGTTAGTGAGAAGTCTTTGTTCTCAAGCTGTTTTAGGTAACGCATCATTTGCGTTTCGCTGTGGTGCGTATTGAATACTGGGTGAGTTAGGAACTCTGATTCACGACGGCAGTTTTCTGGAATTGCTGCAAACTCATTTGATGCAATGTCAGAAGAGAGTGCTTGAACGTCTTCTTTCACGTCGAAGATTGCGAACAGTGCGTTCACGTCGTCGATCGTTGTTGTTTCATCTAAGCTGATACCGATCTTACCATTACCTTCTTTACCTTGAAGTAAGCGAAGGTTGATGTCTGCTGCTTGCGCTTTCGCGTACAGTGCATCTGTCTTGTCTTCTGTGTTCAGCGTGATGGTATCGAAGAAGCTGTTGTTCGTTAGCTCGTAACCCGCTTTAGTCAGGCCGGCTGCTAGGATAGCTGTCATGTGGTGTGTACGACGAGCAATAGTACGTAGGCCTTCTGCACCGTGGTAAACCGCGTAGAAAGACGCCATGTTTGCTAGTAGTGCTTGAGCTGTACAGATATTCGATGTCGCTTTCTCGCGGCGGATGTGTTGCTCACGAGTTTGCATTGCCATACGTAGTGCTTGGTTACCGTGAGTATCGATAGATACACCGATTACACGACCTGGCATTGTACGCTTATGCTTTTCACGTGTTGCCATGAATGCAGCGTGTGGACCGCCGTATCCCATAGGAACGCCGAAACGTTGCGCTGAACCAATTGCTACGTCTGCGCCCATTTCGCCAACAGGCTTAAGTAGTGCAGAAGCAAGAAGGTCTGTTGCAACGGTTACAAGAGTCTTGTTAGCTTGAGCTTTTGCAATGATGTCTGTTAGGTCACGAACTTCGCCTGTTGTACCAGGGTATTGGAGAAGCGCACCAAATACGTCTTGCTCTGGAAGTGTTTCAAGAGCACCAACCATGACTTCAAAGCCGATGTACTCAGCACGAGTCTTAACAACTTCTAGTGTTTGAGGGTGAACATCGTTAGCAACGAAGAATACTTTGCTCTTGCTTTTACCAGCACGCTTACACAGTGTCATAGCTTCGCCAGCCGCTGTCGCTTCATCAAGAAGGGATGCGTTCGCGATTTCCATACCTGTTAGGTCCATTACCATTTGTTGGTAATTGAGCAGAGCTTCAAGACGGCCTTGAGAAATCTCTGGTTGGTATGGTGTGTAAGCTGTGTACCAGCCTGGGTTCTCTAAAACGTTACGTAGAATAACGTTTGGAGTAAATGTGTTGTAGTAGCCTTGGCCAATGAAGGTACGTTTCACTTGGTTTAGGTTAGCGATCTCTTTAAGAGAGGTCAGCATGTCCATTTCGCTCAGTGGCGCGGCAAGTGTCATTGGTTTTTCAAGTCGGATTTGTGCAGGAACCGTTTCGTCGATCAGTGCGTCTAGGCTAGTCGCGTTGATCGCTTCAAGCATTTTTTGCTGGTCTGCTTTATTAGGGCCGTTATGACGAGCAACAAACTCGTTTTGCGTACCCAAGTCTTTCAGTAATTGGCTTTGAAGTAATTCAGTCATGATATGTTCTACTTTCTCTCTGGAGCCGTGAGCTAGCCCCTAAAATTAAGCTGCTCTAAAGAGCAGCTTTATCGTAATGAGGTTACCTATTAGTCTTCTTCTACAGAGCTTAGGTATTCTTCCGCATCTTTAAGGTTGTTTAGTTCAGACGCATCAGACATCTTCACTTTAACAATCCAACCACCTTCATAAGGTTCTTCGTTGATTAGCTCTGGGCTATCTTCTAATTCTTCGTTGATTTCTACAATTTCGCCAGAGATTGGTGCGTAGATATCAGAAGCTGCTTTTACTGATTCAACCAGAGAGAAGCTTTCGCCAGCTTCAATTTCGTCTTCAGTGTCTGGCAGGTCAACAAACACAACGTCACCTAGTAGCTCTTGAGCGTGCTCAGAAATACCAATAGTTACAGTACCGTCACCGTTGTCTTTTACCCACTCGTGGCTGTCTGCAAACTTTAGTGTATTGTCCATTGCTTATTCTCCAAAAATTTATGAGGTTTTAATTTAAATCTTAAAATTGGTTTAACGGTAAAGAGGGAAGCGTTTGCAAAGCTCTTTAACTTGCTTGCGAACACGTTGCTCAACTTCAGCATTGCCTTCAGGACTTTCAACTAAGCCATCAAGTACATCGCCGATCCATTCACCGATAAGTTTGAATTCTTCAGTGCCAAAACCACGACTGGTTCCAGCTGGCGTGCCTAAACGGATACCAGAAGTAATCATAGGCTTCTCTGTATCGAATGGTATGCCATTTTTGTTACATGTGATCCCTGCACGCTCTAATGCTTCTTCAGTTACGTTACCTTTCAAGCCTTTAGGGCGAAGGTCAACCAGCATTAGATGTGTGTCTGTACCGCCAGTCACAATGTCACAACCGCGAGTTTGCAACACTTCAGCAAGAACTTTTGCGTTGTCGATCACTGAATCAATATAAGTATTAAATTCTGGGCCAAGTGCTTCGCCAAACGCCACTGCTTTAGCCGCGATAACGTGCATTAGTGGGCCGCCTTGAAGGCCAGGGAACACTGCAGAGTTGATCTTTTTGTTGATGTCTTCGTGGTTCGTCAGAATCATACCGCCGCGTGGGCCACGAAGTGTTTTGTGCGTTGTTGTGGTAACAACGTGTGCATGTGGTAGTGGGCTAGGGTGAGCACCTGTCGCGATAAGACCTGCGATGTGTGCCATATCGACCATTAGGATAGCGCCAACTTCGTCAGCAATTTCGCGGAACTTAGCGAAATCAATAACGCGTGGGATAGCACTACCACCAGCAATAATCATTTTAGGTTGGCTTTCGATTGCTAAAGCGCGAACCGCTTCGTAATCGATTTCAAGAGTGTCACGGTCTACGCCATATTGAACTGCGTTGAACCACTTACCAGACATTGCAGGACGTGCACCGTGGGTGAGGTGGCCACCAGCATCTAAAGACATACCAAGGATTGTGTCGCCAGGTTGAAGTAGGGCAAGTTTTACTGCACCGTTTGCTTGAGCGCCAGAGTGAGGCTGTACGTTTACGTATTCACATTTGAACAGCTGTTTAGCACGTTCAATTGCAATAGCTTCAACGGTATCTACGTGCTCACAACCACCGTAGTAGCGACGGCCTGGGTAGCCTTCTGCGTATTTGTTGGTTAGGCAAGTGCCTTGAGCTTGCATTACTGCTTTAGAAACGATGTTCTCAGAAGCAATAAGTTCGATTTGTTCGTTTTGACGAGTGTTCTCTGCTTGGATTCCAGCAAATACGGCGTCGTCAGTACCTGATAGGTTCGTAGAGAAAAAACTGTCTAAGCTGTGGTTTTGGTAAGCGTTCATTGTCGAGACCTTTCATTAAGCTAATGGTGATTGTTTTTATAGTCCATTAGGTCTTACGTTGATTTCTGCATCGGTATCGTTTGCGCTATATAGGTACAGATATACGTTGATTGCGTATTAAATATACTCTTACAGCATCTAAGCGATCGTTGTAGGGTCAATGCAGCACGAATTGGTTCCCAAAAGTTCGGGTAAAAAACAGCTCTTACAAATGTTAAATTTATCATTTGCGACAAGCCGAAGTAGCATCTCTTCATCTAACAAGTCGATAACATAGCTCCGTTAAAATCAATTTTCAACAAAAATTTCCAATAGGAAACAGATTTTCTTGTTTTGCTACGGAGAGCACGCTTTATTTCTCTGTGTGCTCTTTAATCAACAAAGCGCTTTATGCAACAATGAAATTAATAGACAGGAAGTAAAAAATTAATGAGGGACCTATGTCAGAAGACATTTATGATGAGTACCCATCTCTAACGTTGGCGAAGGAAACGTTAGACCAGAATATTGAACCACTTAGGCTTGGTCAGCGCATTAAAGACATCCGCGGTAAACTTGGGATCACACTAGAAGAGGCAAGCCAAAGAACAGGCTTGGCGCGTTCTACGCTCAGTAAAATAGAGAACGAACAGATATCTCCGACCTTTCAAGCGATGCAGAAATTGGCGATGGGGTTGCAGATAGATATGCCGCAACTCTTTGAGCCACCAAGAAAAAAAGTCGCTACAGGACGTCGTGACTTAACCAAGGTAGGCCAAGGCAAACCACACCCAACACCCACTTATGAACACGAATTGCTTGCCACAGAACTCTCTAATAAGAAGATGATGCCGTTTAAGAGTCGAGTGAGAGCTCGTACTTTTGAAGAGTATAATGATTGGGTGCGCCACGATGGCGAAGAGTTCTTAATGATCATCTCGGGTGATGTGATGTTCTACTCAGAATTCTACGAACCCGTGCCAATGAGTGAAGGCGATAGCATGTATTACGATGCGAATATGGGGCACATGCTGATTTCAACGAGTGCTGAAGACGCACTTATTCTGTGGGTGACTGCAAAATAACTGTAGGTCACTGCAAAATAAGCTGACAAACTTTGAATTTCTTATAGTGAATGCAAACGTTTGCTTTTGTGTTGAACGTTAGTTAATAGACGCGATATTGATGCGAAAATCATCAATATCGCGTTTTTGTATGTACCGAACAATTGTTTTTAAATTGTTAAATGTCACATTTTGAGCTGTTTGACTATTGTTAAGGGTGTAAAACTGACGCAGGCTTGTTTATTATAGTGAACATGGTTTACTCATGTTGATTGAAGTTTACTGAAGTGAATTCTTAGAAAGTGAGTTGTATGGGTTTTGTACAGTTATTCATAATTTATAGAGCCAACGATATAAGCCTATATAAAGGACATCACTTTTTACTATCTACTGTTTCTAACGTTAACCAGTATCGTTAGAGGCGACTCTAAATAGAGATATAAGCAGCAGACTCGATTTTGGACAGCCTGCAACGCTTCATGGAGAATAAAATGACTCAAGAACACGCTAATCAAGACCTACTAACAACATCACTGCATGCGCTTCACGTTGATGAGGGTGCAAAGATGGTTCCTTTCGCTGGCTACGATATGCCAGTCCAGTACCCACTTGGTGTAAAGAAAGAGCATTTACATACTCGTGATGCCGCTGGTCTTTTTGATGTTTCTCACATGGGGCAACTTCGTCTACATGGTGCAAACGCAGCTGCTGTCTTAGAATCTTTGGTTCCTGTAGATATTATTGACCTTCCTTCTGGTAAGCAGCGCTATGCGTTCTTTACTAATGAGCAGGGCGGCATTATGGATGACCTGATGGTTGCTAATTTAGGCGACCACCTATTCGTTGTTGTGAATGCAGCTTGTAAGACACAAGATATCGACCATCTAACGGCGCACCTTCCAGCTGACGTCGAAATGGAAGTGATTGATGACCGCGCTCTATTAGCCCTTCAAGGCCCTAAAGCGTCTGAAGTTCTTGCTCGTTTCCAACCTAGCGTTGCAGACATGTTGTTCATGGACGTTCAAAAAGTCGATATCGATGGCGTTGAATGCATCGTGAGCCGCAGTGGTTACACGGGGGAAGATGGCTACGAGATCTCTGTTCCTAACGATCACGCTGAAGCATTGGCACGCAAGCTAACTTCAGAAGCGGAAGTTGAGTGGATTGGCCTTGGTGCTCGTGACTCACTTCGTCTTGAGTGTGGTCTATGTCTATATGGTCATGATCTAGACACAACGACAACGCCAGTAGAAGCTAGCCTTCTATGGGGTATTCAAAAAGTACGTCGTACAGACGGTGAACGTGCAGGCGGCTTCCCTGGCGCTGATATCATTCTTGAGCAAATCGCAACGAAAGATGTTCAACGTAAGCGTGTTGGTCTTGTTGGTCAAACTAAAGCACCAGTACGTGAAGGTGCTGAATTGTTCGATGCTGAAGACAACAAGATTGGCGTTGTAACAAGCGGTACTGCTGGCCCTAACGCAGGCAAGCCTGTTTCTATGGCTTATGTTCGTACTGACTTAGCGGTAATTGGCACTGAAGTATTCGCTGAAGTTCGTGGTAAGAAATTACCTATGACAGTAGAAAAAATGCCATTCGTACCTCAACGTTACTACCGTGGCTAGTGTCTTTTAAGAGAAACTATTAAGCTAAACAAAGCCTACTGTTTGCTTCTCTGTGTAGAGAAGTTCAACGGTAGGCTTTTTTGTTTTAAGCCCATCTCCCTTTTTATGAACGTATCTATTTTTAAGAGCGTATAACTTTCTATATCGCTACAAGCGCGGCGACCTGAAAGTTCGTTTTTTTAAAACGAGACATATGGCTATATCATTAAAATTGCTTACTATAATATTAGTCGTAACGTGTTATGGTGACGATTCATCATTTTTGTAAATAAGTAGTAAGGGTTACAAGGAGTTATCTATGAATGTTAACCATACAATGAGTCCGGTTCGTAAAGCCGTTTTAGGGCTGTTAGCTCCATTGATTTACACATCAAGTGTTATGGCGACGGAAAACTCGGTCGAAAGTGCTCCAAATGTTGGTGTTTCACCTTATATTATCAATGGCAGTCCCACAACAGATGCAGAGCTAACTAACACTTATCCAACGTTTACTAGCCTGTACTTTCATGATGGTTCCAAATTTTCTAACTACTGTGGTGGAACCATTATAGATGCACAATTCGTGCTTACCGCTGCCCATTGTGTGTATGAAAGTTACGTGTGGATGCTTAATACTTGGGTTGTTCCAGGAATGGCGGACCAAACAAAATATAACAACGGTGGATACCAATCAGCACGAGTTGAAAAGATATATTATCCAAGTGACTATAGTAATAATCTTGATCCCATCAACGGGAAAGTATTACCAAACGATATTGCTATCTTGAAACTCAAAACAGCCTTAAATGTACGAGACTACTCTTCTTCAATTAACTCTACATTCGACAATGTCTATGCATTGAATCGTGGTCAAGATACGTTTAAAGCAGTTGGCCGAGGCTTGACGAGTCATATAACTGATGACCAAGGCAAAACTGTTTCTAGAACTGCTACCAATGTAGTCAATCAAGCCAATTTAACCTTCGATGCTACAAATAGCTGTAATTCAACGGACAAACAGCTTTGTTTTGATGGAGCGCAGTTCAATGGATACAAAAACTCGACCTGTAATGGTGATTCAGGCGGTCCTGTCTATTGGTGGGATGGGAGTAGCTATCAGCAAATAGGCATTACGAGTTACGGGCCAGCTACATGTGGAAGCCTTACTGAAAAATACACGTCCGTTTTTACGGAGGTTTATGATTATGCAGGATGGATTCAGCGAGTTGTTTCAGGCACTGAAAACGCAACTTTTGAAGTTAGAAGTACACCGAGCTCTCGTGTTCTCGTACGTGTGAGCGATGGTCAAACCCTTGATTCATCTACTGCTTTGCTAAATGAAACATCAATGCCTAAGATAAGCCTATCGGGCGGGTCTAATTCAGGCTCCAACTCAGGCTCTAGTAGCGGCGGTTCTTTGGGATTCTTGTCAATATTCGCGCTTGGTTTACTTATTTTAAGAAGACAATCTATTTAAAATTAACTAGACGCTCACCAGTACAGTAGAGGTTATACCTCGACAGGTTGTTCATTTAAGCATTAATGAAAGAAGCCTTAGATTAAGTCGACGCTAAAAAGCATCAGCGTCGACTTAGTTATTTCTGTGTACTATCGATTCAAATTGGTTGATAAGCCTGTTTATTGATTTTCGCCTTCCTGCTATACCTTTCGATAATTTCATCCATTTGCTTTATGGCATCGTTGATATTTTGAATACCACCTTGCACAACACCTTTTTCACTTTGGTTCAATGCAGAAAAAGCCTGTTTTAATTCTTTATCTTCCAGCATATTTCCGTGTAACAGCACTTCTTTGTAAGTCAGTAATCTCTGCTGTACCGCAACAATTTCATTACGGGTATCTTCTGATTCTAAAGCCTGTTGTATGCAAGGAAATGCCAATTTATAGAGATTCGCAATTTCCAATTTCACGCTATCATTATTCGCAATTTGCAATTTTTCTTATTTCCTAGCTCTGATAATTCAAACTTATCTACCCGCGACTTAACGCCGTTGTAAGTGTGAAAGTCCATGAAACGTAACGTTTTTATCGGCCGAATAATATGCCTTTAATCGCTTATGTAAACTGTTCTAAGTCAATATGGTCTGCTTCTTGCTGAATTTAGGTCATAACTGTCTATTCTGGAGTTGCTTATGTCACAAGAACCTATAGTCATTGCGCTGATTGAGCGCAGGAAGCAAGGCAATTGGTCTCAAGAAAAATTGGCGGCTAGCGCAGGGATGAGCCTAAAAACTTATCAACGAATTGAGCGGGGAGAGGCGGATATCAAAATGTCTCAGTATCGTTCGATCACGAGAACCTTGAAAGTGACGGACTTGGATGTCGTACTCGACGTTGTAGGAGCGTCTGAAGCAGCAGCGGAAGATGTAGCTGCTGCTAGTCGTTTGTTAACCAGTGAAGAGCGAATGCTGTTGATTAAACTGATTTTGTCGGTCAAAAAACAGAAGTAGCCTTTTGTTCTAATAGATACTTTCTAATCAATAGTATTGCGAATATGTAGCGTCAAAGAACCAGTCTTCGAATAAATTGTATACGAATAAATAATGTCAGGTATCGTCTTTTGTCCAGCTAGTTAGATCTAGAGTGATTGTTTCATGGTGAGGTGCTCACTACGGACATGAAACAATTAGTCTACTCTTCCGCGAAGTTGTTTGGTGGTGCTTCTTTGCTTTTTACTTTCTAACCGTCTTTTTTGAGAGCCGCGTGTTGGCTTGGTTGCACGTCTCACTTTTTGAACTTTTGTTGCTTCTAAGATTAACTCTTTCAAACGTACCAAAGCATCGTCTCGGTTTTGTTCCTGAGTTCTATACTGTTGAGCTTTAATGATAATCACGCCATCTTTAGTGATACGCCCATCTTTATGTGCAAGGAGTTTTTCTTTATAGAAATCGGGTAGGGTTGAGTGCTTGATGTCAAAACGTAAATGTATCGCACTCGATACTTTATTGACGTTTTGACCTCCGGCTCCTTGAGCTCTTATCGCGGTTAGCTGGAGTTCCCAGTCTTGAATTGAAACAGAGTTAGATATTTGTAACATAAACATCCATTTTAAACGGTAATATGAGCTCATGATACTGAATATTGGTTATGGTATCAGCAACTATCTTAAAGAGTGGTAATCGTGATGAAAATTGATTTAACGACGTATGAAGGATTAATCTTTGATATGGACGGTACGTTGATCGATACAATGCCTGCTCATGTGAAAGCATGGCAGCAAACAGCAGAAGAGTTTGGCTTTCACTTTGAAGCGTCTTGGTTGCACAGTTTAGGCGGAATGCCGAGTCATAAGATAGCGGGTGAAGTGAACAGCAAATACGGTTTGTCACTTGACCCACAAGCGGTTTCTACATTTAAGATGGCATCGTTTTCTGCCATTGAAGACAAAGGTGACCTTATCCCTTGTACGCATTCTTTGTTGTTAGAACATCTTGGGAATAAGAAGATCGCAGTTGGGACTGGTAGCCAGCGTAAAAGCGCAGAACAACTATTAGATAAAACGGACATTCTGAACAAGCTTGATATCTTAGTGACGGCGACCGATGTTAAGAATCACAAGCCTAATCCAGACACTTTCTTAGACGCGTGTTTTGGTATGGGGTTACAACCCAAACAATGTGTTGTGTTCGAAGACACTAATTTAGGTAAGCAGGCTGCACATGCGGCAAATATGGATTGTATTCTAGTAGTTGAAGGTAATAAGTTGGAGTTCCACCCTGCACCTAACTGATTGAAAGTAAGTGGAATGCTCGTTTAGTAATTACACTCGCCTAGTAGTCACACTTGTTCAGCTGTCACATTCTAACTAGGCGATTTCGCTCATTTCACTGTCTAAGAACAGACACACGCTGTTGCGGCCTGCGGCTTTCGCTTCGTACAGCGCAAGATCGGCACACTTGTAGTTAAGGGCAGGATCACCTGTTAGGTTGGTTATTCCGCCACTTATTGTAACGACGTTGTCGAACTCGATACTGATCGCTATTCTCAGCCTATTAAGCACATAGTCGGCTTCTTGTGGTGTCGTGTGAGGCAAGATAACCCCAAACTCTTCTCCACCAATACGAGCCACGAAATCGGTATCTCGGCATTCTCGTTGCAGTACCTGGGCGACGGTTTGAATAACGCGATCACCATAGTCGTGACCAAATCTGTCGTTAATGCGTTTGAAATGGTCAATATCCAATATGGCTAAGCAAGATTGCTCGCGAGTAGGGTAACGACTAACGCGAGAACATTCGTCACGAAGCTCCAGGTCGAACTTTCGTCTATTCCAACAGCCGGCTAATGCGTCTTTTTCACTGAGGTTTCTCAGCTTGTTTTCGAGTTCTTTGTGCTTACTGATATCGACAAATGACGCGACATAAAATTGAATCACATCTTTTGAGTCTTTGATGGTTTGGATTCGAAGAATTTCCGTGATCAAGGTGCCATCTTTTCGTCGGTTCACCACTTCGCCTTCCCACATCCCTGTCTCTTTAATGACGCTCCACATTTTAATGTAGAACTCTTGATTGTAGCGACCAGAGGCAAACATAGAAGGTTGCCGACCTTTTACATCTTCCAAGCTGTAACCACTTACGCGGGTAAATTCTTGGTTTACCTTGATGATGCGGTTGTTTCTATCGGTGATGACCAAAGCTGACATACCATTCATCGCGGCTTTAGCCAGTTGACTATCGATGCTGTTCTTCTTGTGGTTTTGATTCCACAGTACAAAGCCTGCCGAAATCATCGAGATTAAAATCGTTAGGGTAACTATCTGTACAAAGATCGAATGGTTTTCGCGCTGGTATTGGCTATTGAACTGTTGATTTTCAATATGAAGAACCATGTAGATAGGGCCTTCGAACTGTTTTATCTTCGGGCTGATATCAGAATGGAAATACCAGTTCTTGCCATCAAAATAGCTCGAAGATGTCTTGTCTTGAATCGCTGTCCAAAGCTCTGGGTATAACTTTGCATAAGTTTGCTCTGAACGTGACTCAATCACATGCCCGAAAGATTCCGTAGGATCCGGCCCCATAATGATGTGTCCGGTTTTGTTAAGAATAATCGGAACAGCAGACGATGCGCCAATTTGATAATGAAGGCGCTTATAGATCTCAAGCATGTTTAGGTTTGCGATGAAGTAACCAATGATGCGGTTGTTTTCAGCGACTGGCGTCATAATGCGAAGCGCTGGAATTAAAGGGTGAACGATCTCTCCGTTTTCAACTTCAAGGTCAATGCCGCGAGAGCTCACCTCACCAATCTGTAATTCTTGTAGCGCCTTGTAATAATCACGAGAGGATTTGTCCTGCAGCTCGTTGTCGGGAGCCACGATTGCTTGTCCGTCCTTGTAGTTAACACGGAATACTTCGTTACCTTCAAGATCTAAGTAGCGTAGCTGAGAATAGTATTTTTGACCACGCACCAACATAACCCAGAGATCTTGCAGTGTTTCTTTATGAATGGTTGACGGATCGTTGACTGCGCGGAGTAAGGTTTGCGAATCTGCAATAGCAGGAACTGAGTTTGAGATTTGCTCAACGATCACAGAGAGCTCGTGAAAGCTGTATTCGATTTGGTTTTGGCTCGACTGTTTGATATTGAGTGTGTGCTGAGCTTCAACTCTGTCAAATTCAGAGTTGATATAGAGGGCAGGGACTAATCCTAGGGCAAGAATGGTGCACAGAAATTGGCCGATTAGTTTTTTTATACTCGTATTCATCACTGTCCTCGAAAAATCAGCGCAATACTATATATTTTGTGGATCTATTAATGTGATCTTGACCCAAAACTTATAATAAGGATTGCATATTATTTTGATTTCAATGAAATTTATTGCATTTTGAGGTGTAAATTGAGCCGTTAATTACTGAAAGTAGGAAACCTGTCCATAAATATAATGGAAACATAATACGGACAGGATATTCTAAATCAGGCCTACTTTAGCTAAGTTCTTGCCATGATTAACTTAAGCCAAGGATATTCCCTTTGCTGTCAATGTCCAATTGCATAAAAGCCGGTTTGTCAGGTAGGCCTGGCATTGTCATTACATTGCCGCATAAAGCGTAGATGAAGCCGGCCCCCGCACACAGTTTTAGCTCCCTAACGGGTACGTCAAACTGAGATGGTGCACCTTTTATGTTCGCTTCAGTGGAGATTGACAGTGGCGTTTTTGCTAAACACACAGATAGGTCGCTATAACCGTGTTGGCTAAACTCCGCCAACTGTTTTTTAGCCAGTGGTGATAGCGAGATACTTGCTGCGCCATAGCCAACTTCAGCGACGGCCATCAGCTTTTCTTCTAGGCTTTGCTTTGAGTGATACAAAGGCTTAAATTTACTTTCAACTTGGCAAGCCTTTACTACTGCATTCGCTAACTTAGTCGCGCCTTCGCCACCTTGACCGAACGCTTCACTTACTTCAACACTCACGCTTGAATCGAAAGCGGTGATCATCTGCTTTAATGCGTCGAGTTCTTGGTCAGAATCTTGTGGGAATCGGTTGATAGCAACGACGGTTGGTACTTGGTATTGCTTAACGTTGTTGATGTGCCATTTGAGGTTCTCGAAACCGACAATAAGTGCATCTTGGTCATCACTAAATATAGAATCTGGCAGCGGGGCACCCGGTCTTAAATCGTATAAACCTGAGTTCGCTTTCAATCCGCGTAGCGTTGCAACAACAACGGCACAGTCAGGCTGCTTGTTAGATGCCTTAACCTTAATGTTACACGCTTTTTCAAAACCCATGTCTGAGCCGAAACCACCTTCGGTCACCACAAAATCACTCAGTTTTAAGGCAATTTTGTCGGCAATAATTGAAGAATTACCGTGTGCAATGTTAGCGAATGGCCCCGCATGGATAAGTGTCGGAACACCTTCAAGGGTTTGCATTAAAGTAGGCTCAATAGAGTCTTTCATTGTAACGGTCATCGCGCCAGCAACGTTGAAGTCATCTGCAGTCAGTGGTAACCCTTGATGATTATAGGCGAGCACGACACGGCCAATGCGTTTACGTAAATCTTGTAAGTCGTCAGCCAGTGCTAGAATCGCCATGAGCTCTGAAGCGGCTGAGATATCAAATCCGTCTTCGCGCTCAAAACCATTAATTGTTTTGCTTGCTTCGTTCTTGCCTACAGTGATCATGCGTAGTGCGCGATCATTGTGGTCGAGTACACGTCGCCACACGATTCTGCTTGGGTCAATATCCAAGGCTTTTAAGCCAGAACGCGCTTCAAACGCCTCTAAGCCTTCACGCTGTTCATGATACAAGCGTGCATCAATCGCTGCAGAGGCAAGGTTATGAGCGGCTGTTACGGCATGAATATCACCAGTCAGGTGCAGGTTCAATTGATCCATAGGAGCGACTTGAGAGTAGCCACCTCCAGCTGCGCCACCTTTAACACCAAACACAGGGCCCATTGAAGGCTGACGAATACACGCCATCGCTGATTGGTTAATTTTAGCAAGACCTTGCGCGAGCCCAATGGTGGTTACTGTTTTTCCTTCACCGAGTGGTGTGGGTGTAATCGCCGTGACTACGACCAATTTACCATCTTGTTGGTTAGCGAGGCGTTCAAGTGACGTGAGAGAAACTTTAGATTTGAATTCGCCTAATGGCTGATGTTCGTTATGTTGAAGGCCGGCTTGCTTGGCAACCTCGCTGATGTTTTTAAGGGGAGTAGAGCGACAAATATCAATATCAGACAGCATATTTGATCCTTATATCAGAACCGAAAGGCGGTACGTAAACGTTTGCGTGGCGATACTACTGCATAAATTTGCCAAGTAAAGGCAAACCACACGAATTATGTGCTGGAAGATAACAGATCTAAAGAGTCATTGCGCGAGATCAAATCTTAAACGGGCAACCTATTCGATTTAATTACTGTTATCGGGGATTTGATAGAAAAAGGGCTGCATACTAGCAGCCCTTCGTAGAATAGATAATTTTATTTAGGGATTGCCTAAAAAGATTAACGATCCCAGTATGTTTCTTCTAAGCTATCTTCGCGTTCAGGTAGTGCACGAGAAAGGCGAGGAGAGTGCTGAGTTAATACTTCGTAACTTACACGGTTTGCGTACTTACAAATTTGAGACAAAGACGAGTAAGTAAGGCAAGTGTGTTCGTGCTTTTCTGAATTTGGCACGTTCACATGATGGTAACTGTTTGCTGCCATGTCGTGGAGTAGTGCAGAAAGCGCACCATCACCAGCACCATTGGTGTTTTTAATCTCGCGCGGGCCACCTAGGTAAGGGCCAATGTGAGAGTACACTTTCACTGGGTTTTGACAGTCTTGCTTGCGCATTGCACGGCTGAACTCATACTTGTTGAATTCTGGGATGTTACCCGGCAATAGTGGCAGCGTTGTTTCACGCTTCGCTAGCTCGTCTGTGTAACCTGCCATGTAAAGGCCAATTGGACCTGCAGTACATAGTACTAGGTCAACCCAATCAAGCGCTTTGTTCGCTGCTAGTAATGGATCTTTCTCACCCGTTAGTGCTTCACCTTCGTCTTCGTTCATCGCAACGATGGTTACGTTTTCTTTCAGGTATTCTTGCCACCATTCAGCGTTACCTTCGATCACGTATTTTGTACCAAGCGTCAGTACAACTGGCACATTGTGCGCTTTCGCGTATTCAATCGCTTTTTGTACCGCTTTTGGCATCGGATCTTCAGGCTTGCCACGCATTAGGTAAGACGAAACAACCAATGCTGATGCTTTCTCGAATACTTTTTCAGGAACGCTTTCAGGAAGCAGTTGGTTCATGTGGCCTTCGTTGATTGCAAACGTACGTTCACCATCTTCAGAAATAAGCGTGTAGCAACGACCAATAGGACCATCAACCGTTTGGAGGTGATTTAGATTCATACGAGAAGAAGTGCGGCAAAGGTAACGATAACCAAATGAGCCAACTTCAATCTTCTTAGACATAACGCCGAGCAATACAGATTTACTGTCTGCAAGTACGGAATAGTTGTGCAGTGTGTTGCCGATAGTATCGCCAGGGTATTGATGCGTGATCAAACCGCGCTCAACTAACTCTTCATATAACGCATCTGCTTTACTCTCTTCCAATACCAGTGAGTGACCTTTACTCAGCTCGTATTTCTCAAGGAACGCGTTATCAACACGGGCTTCGATATCAACAATCGTTTGACCTACACCGACAATTGTTGCGCGGTGAAGCTTAGGCGTTTGTTGCATTTGGTTAACCAACGGATCACGTGCGTGAGTTGGAAAGTAGTGTTTAGATTTACGCTGTCCAGGAAACTTCATATGAAAAATACAGTGAAAAAATTTTGCCGCATGATATCACATTTTGTTTCTGATTCTTTCATTTTTATTACATTTAGAATCACCTGTACGATGTCTGTACAGGTGACTCGGCTTACTTTTCGCTTGAGGCCATTTACGTGATGCTATTCCACTGGGACGAGTGTTGCTGGATCAACGTAAGCCTCAGTACCCCATAGGGGAACGGTTGAAAGGCTATGCTTGAAACTGCCTTCCGTTTCTTTTGTGGTGTATGACAAGTAAAGCAAGGATTGATTCTCTGCGTCGTAAATTCGACGAACCTTCATTGTTTTAAAGAAGATGCTTTTTGATTGTTTGAATACCACTTCACCAGATTTGCTTTTGTCTATTTTAGCAATCATTTCTGGTGTGATTTCTCCAGTTTGACGACAAGAGATAGAGCTATCGCTTGGATCGGAAAGGCTAAGGTTTGCTTCGATTGAAGCGATATGACAAGTCACACCTGCGATTTTATCATCATCTAAAGAAGACATCTTGATATCTTTCATTGTGAAGAATCCAAGAGAGACGTCGCCAACCTCGTTGTCCGAGCAACCAAAAAGTGCGAAAGACAAAGTTAAAATTGCTACAGCTTTTTTCATGAAAACCCTTAATTATTAACTGGTTAGTCAATTATTCATGTAATTGTTATATCTTAATATAGCAGTTTGATAATAAAAGCTAACTAAATTTTTAATGAATTTGTTAATGGTTTCGTAATACGTCCATATCTTTCTCGTTAACAATCCCAAGAAAATTAAATAAATCTAACCTGTTGATTTTTATATTTTTACTTAATTTTAATGAGATGGTTAGTGTAGGTGAGCAATAAAATTAGTTTATAGGTCTCCGATAAGGTGGAATTGCAACCGAGGTATCCGTGGCATACGAAAGACATTTAGATACCTTAAGCCCTTATACTAGCTTCACTATCAAGTGCAAAGGCGTTCACTTTAGCTTGATATACAATGTCGAATATTGTCAATTGATCCCTATTGCAAACTAAAAAGGTTCATCGCGGATT